>CANPNN010000111.1 GCA_947575475.1 uncultured Pseudoflavonifractor sp. | reverse complement strand
GGGCGGACAGCTCCTTGGAGAGCATCTGGGCATCGGTGTTGGCGATGTTGCCCAGCAGCAGCTCGGTGCCCACGGCGATGAGTTCGGCAGTGTGAGACATGGGATATCCTTCCTTTCAATGGGAACGGCGGGCCTTACTTAGGCCCTCTGCCAACAGAATAAGTCCGCCGCCCGCCAGATAGCACAATAGGTCAGCCCAATCAAAAACGCTGCCCAGCAGAATGCGGAAAAAGGGGACGTCTCCCAGCCCCAGCCGGTCCACCAGATGAAAGGCCTGTCCCACCTCTACCAGCAGGGAAAAGAGGGTGATCCCTGCCGGAAGCCAAGGCAGGCCTGTGGGGACCAAGGTCCGGACAAAGGCGTAAAGGGTCCCCACCACCAGTATGTCCCCCAGATAGGGACGAATAAAACGGTCATGGACAAAAAGAGCGATATAAATTTCTATGCCCAATAAGAAAAGAAAGACCATTCCATACCACCGGCGAGAGGGCTTCACGTCCGGCCATCCTCTCCGGCCTGCCCTTCGGGCAGCCAGCGTTCCACAAGGAGCCGGGCCTCCTGCTTTCCATAGTTAAGCTCTAAGGTGCCGGTGAGAGGGTCTCCCCGCTCCTGAAAGGCGTTAAGGACACCTTGAAGTTTCACCGCTTCTATGTCAGGATCAAGGTCCGTGGCGGAGACGACCACAGTCAGCTCCTCCCCGTACCCAAAGCGGATCGTATTGCTGTCCACCCAGATAAAACCGGTCGCCCCAGCCAGCATATCCCGCTGGGAGAGGGAGACCAGCAGTCTTACCACTTGATGGAACAGGGCCTGTTGCTCCGGCAAAACGTCCGGCTCTTCCCCCAAAACGGGAGAGGAAAAGGTCAGCCCAAAAAGCTGAGGCAGGCCATCCCGAAGCTCCTCTTGGGAAAGGACCCGGCCATAAGGGTCTAAGGGCCAAACCTCTCCCTCGATTTGGACCGCTGCCGCGGCCTCCCCCAACGGGACGTCTGAGGACGGGAGGGAAGCGGAGCCTTGATAGACAACGGTCCCAGTGGGCTTTTCCAAAATTTCCTTACCGGCCTCCAGCGGAAAGAGCATGGAAAAGGAAAGAAACAGCGCCAACCATATCTTCATTTGGATCCCTCCCACTTATCCCATTCCAGTAAAGCTTATTCCTTCGCTCCCCAGCCGATCCGGACCCGTTCGACGCCGTCTACGGCGGCTCTTACCAGCCCCTCCACATCCAGCTTGGCCTCCGCCTCCTCGCACTGGCGGAGGGTGGGCTTCAGCTTGGGGTGCTTGGGGGTGAAGACGGTGCAGCAGTCCTCATAGGGGAGGATGGAGGTCTCAAAGGTGCCTATTTTCCGGGAAATACGCACGATCTCCTCCTTGTCCATGCCCACCACGGGGCGGAAGATGGGAAGATCGGTGACCGCGCCGGTGCAGTGCATGGCCTCCATGGTCTGGGAGGCCACCTGGCCCAGGCTCTCCCCGGTGATGAGGGCCTCGGCCCCCACACGCTTGGCCACCTGGGCGGAGATACGCATCATAAACCGGCGCATGAGGATGGTGAACATCTCTTCCGGGCAGGAGCGGCGCAGCTCCTCCTGGATGGCGGTGAAGGGGACCACATGGACCACCAGCCGCCCGGTCCAGGGGGTCAGCAGTTTCACCAGGTCCAGGACCTTCTGCTTGGCCTCCTCGGAGGTGTAGGGGTAGGAGAAGAAATGCACCATCTCCAGGGAGAGGCCCCGCTTGGCCATCATCCAGGAGGCCACGGGGGAGTCGATGCCCCCGGAGAGAAGGCTCACCGCCCGGCCGCCCATGCCTACGGGCAGGCCCCCGGCCCCCGGCTCCACCGCCCCGTGGATAAAGGCAGCGTCGTCCCGGACCTCTACGTAGACGGTGAGATCGGGGTGGTGCATATCGGCGGTCAGGTGGGGATAGGCGTCGTCCAGCTCCCCGCCCAGATACTGGGCCAGCTGGATGGAGTTGAGGGGAAAGGTCTTGTCCGAGCGCTTGCACTCCACCTTAAAGGTCTGGGCGGCGGAAAGCTGGGGGGCCAGGAATTCCCTGACTGCCGCCAGCATGGCGTCCTTATCCTTCTCGCAGGCCCGGCAGCGGCAGACCCCCACCGCGCCGAAGATCTTCTTCATGGCCTCAAAGGCGGCGTCCATGTCGCAGGCGTCCTCCATGGGCTCCACATAGGTGATGGACTGCTTGGTGTAGACCTTAAACTTGCCTCCGCAGTGGATCAACCGTCTTCTGGCGTTGGACATGAGCTGCTCTTCAAAGTTATGGCGGTTGAGTCCCTTCAGCACCAGTTCGCCCAGCTTTAAAAGGATGATATCTCTCATAGGTGGCTTCCTCTCCCTGAAAGTAAGGTTGTGGTATATTGTACCACAACTTTTTCCATTTCACAATGGCGGATAACGTTGACACCCCCGGCCCCTTTGGGATATACTGGGGACTGCCATAATAGAAACGGAGGCCGCCTATGACAGCCAAGGAAATGAAAAACAAGGGGCACATCGCCATCTTTTTGTCCTACTATAAGCCCCATATGAAGCTGTTCCTGATCGACATGTGCTGCGCCCTGGGGATCTCCCTGGTGGACCTGGCCTTCCCCTGGGCCTCCCGCCGGGCGCTGAACGAGTTGCTGCCCCAAAACCTGTATACTGCCTTCTTCACCGTCATGGCCATCCTGCTGGGGGCCTATCTCCTTCGGGCGGGGATGCAGTATGTGGTGGCCTACTGGGGCCACATCATGGGCGTGCGGATCGAGGCGGACATCCGCCGGGACCTCTTTGAGCACATCCAGACCCTGTCCTTCTCCTTTTATGACAAAAACCGCACGGGCCAGCTCATGAGCCGGGCCACCAGCGACCTCTTCGAGATCACCGAGCTTGCCCACCACGGCCCCGAGGACCTGTTCATCTCCTGTGTGACGTTGGTGGGGGCCTTCTGCCTCATGCTCACCATCCAGTGGAAGCTGGCCCTGGTGGTCTTCGCGGTGGTGCCCATCTTCGTGGTGTTCACCATCATTCAGCGCAAGCGGATGATGAAGGCGTCCCTCCTCCAGAAGCAGACCATGGCGGGCATCAACGGCCAGCTGGAGTCCTCTATCTCCGGCATGCGGACGGCCAAGGCCTTCGCCAACGAGAACCAGGAGGAGCAAAAATTTAAGGCCGCCAACGAGGCATTCAAGGGAGCCAAAAAGGGCTATTACAAGGCCATGGCCACCTACCACGCGGGGCTGGAGTTCGCCCTGCCCGTCATGAACATCCTGACCATCGCGGTGGGGGGCTGGTTCATCATGAGGGGGGAGTTGGACTTTGTGGACCTGGTGACTTTCACCCTCTACATCGCCACCTTCCTTACCCCGGTGCGGAAGCTGGCTGCCTTTGTGGAGCAGTTTTTGAACGGCATGGCGGGCTTTAAGCGGTTCGTGGAGCTCATGCGGGTGGAGCCCGATATCCAGGACGCCCCCAACGCCCGGACCCTGGACACCGTCCAGGGGGACATTGACATCGACGACGTGTCCTTCCACTACGAGGACGGCCCCGAGGTGCTGGACCATGTGACCCTCCATATCCCCAAGGGGGAGACGGTGGCGGTGGTGGGCCCCTCCGGGGGCGGCAAGTCCACCCTGTGCCAGCTGATCCCCCGGTTCTACGATGTGACGGGGGGCCGCATCCTGGTGGACGGCCAGGACGTGCGGGAGGTGAAGCAGCGCTCCCTTCGCCGGAACATCGGCATCGTCCAGCAGGACGTGTTCCTCTTCGCCGGCACCATCTTTGACAACATCGCCTACGGCCGGCCCGGGGCCACCCCCGAGGAGGTCTATGACGCGGCCCGCCGGGCCGAGCTCTACGACGACGTGATGGCCATGCCCGATGGCTTCCAGACTTACGTGGGCGAGCGGGGGGTCATGCTCTCCGGGGGGCAGAAGCAGCGGGTCTCCATCGCCCGGGTCTTTTTAAAGGATCCCCCGGTGCTCATTCTGGATGAGGCCACCTCCGCCCTGGACACGGTGACCGAGCAGCGAATCCAGGGGGCCTTCGACGAGCTGGCCAAGGGCCGCACCACCCTTATCATCGCCCACCGGCTGTCCACGGTGAAGAATGCCGGGCGCATCGCCGTCATCGACGACAACCGGGTGGTGGAGCTGGGCACCTGGGAGGAGCTGGTGGAGCAGGGCGGGGAGTTCGCAAGGCTGTGCAGGGCCCAGGAATTAAGTGAAAAATGAAAAGAGAAAAAGTGGTTTAGTCCAGGGCCGCCAGGGTCAGCTGGACCCCCAGGCGGAAGCCCTGGGAGAAGCACTCCCGGCACTCGAAGCGGAGGATCTCGTTCTGCGATTCGGAGAGCTTGTCCAGATAGTCCGGGGGGAAGGCCTCCGGGATCGGAGCTTCCAGAGCGCTTGCCCGTTTCAACAGCCGGGAATGCTCCGGCCCCATACAGTCGGGCTGGGTGACGCTTTCCAGATGGGCTAAAATGTCGTCCATAGTCTACGCCTCGAATAATTTATTCGTTATCGTTATACGAATGAATCATTCGAAAGTCAATAGGGGGAAAAGAAAATGACAACATTTTCTGCTCGGCTCAAAGAGATCCGGAACGGCCGGGGAAAAACCCAGGCGGAAACGGCGGAATATTTGGGCTTCAAAAGCCTGCGTGGGTATCAGATGTATGAGGAGGGCAAGAATGAGCCGAATCTTACGCGGCTGGTCGCTCTGGCGGACTTTTTTGACGTGACCACCGATTATCTTCTGGGCCGTACGGATAAGGAGTGAATCCATGCTGTATTTTATTCTCTCAATATGCCTGGTCGTAATTGACCAACTGGTGAAATGGTGGGTCCGGGGGGCCATCCCTCTGGGGGAATCCATTCCCTTTATCCCCCACCTGATGGACCTGACCTACACCCAGAACACCGGGGCGGCCTTCTCCAGCTTTTCGGGGATGACCTGGCTTTTGACCCTGGTGTCCCTGGGGGCCTCGGTGGTCATTGCCGTACTGCTGTGGAAGGGCTTCTTTCCCGGGGCCTGGGGCAAGCTGTCCCTCTCCCTCATCCTGGCCGGGGCGGTGGGGAACCTCATCGACCGGGCCCTTCTGGGGTTTGTCACCGATATGTTTGAGACCACCTTTATGAACTTCGCCGTTTTCAACGTGGCGGATATCTGCGTGGTAGCGG
>CANPNN010000110.1 GCA_947575475.1 uncultured Pseudoflavonifractor sp. | reverse complement strand
TTCTGTCGGAGTTGCAGGCCGCCATCGACCGGTATTGCGAAGAGCCTTGATATGACCCCTCTCTCCGCCCTCGCCGGGGCCTTCGCCCTGCTTTTGTGCTGCCGCGCCCCTTCCCCGGAGCATCTGAAAGCAGCTTTTGCACTTCACCGCCGACGGCTGGCGGTTCTCAGAGTTCCATCTTCCCCATTAAAAATGATACCAAGTCTCAGAAAGGACGGAAGCGCTATGAAGGTCATTTTATTACAGGATGTAAAGGGACAGGGCAAAAAGGGCCAGCTCATCGAGGCCAGCGACGGCTACGCCCGGAATTTCCTTCTGCCCCGGAAGCTGGCCACCGCCGCCACGGCCGAGGCCCTCAACACCATGAAACAGCAGGAGAAGGCCCGGCTGGCCCAGGAGGCCGCGGAACGGGCCGCCGCCATGGAGCTCAGCGAGAAGCTGAAGGGCTGCATGGTAAAGATCCCCGCCAAGGCGGGGGGCGCCGGAAAGCTCTTCGGCTCGGTGACCTCCAAGGAGGTCTCCGACGCCCTGAAGGCCCAGTTCGGTTTCGATATTGCCAAGACCAAGATCGTCATGGCCGACCCCATCAAGGCCTTCGGCACCTATCAGCTCAAATGCAAGCTGGGATACGAAATTTCCGGGACCATTAACGTAGTGGTCACGGAGGAGTGACCCGGTCTCTATCCTGACAAAATGGAGGTGATCCCATGGACGAACTGATTTCCCGCCAGATGCCCCACTCTGCGGTGGCCGAGCAGGCGGTGCTGGGCTCCGCCCTCATCGACGAGCGGTGCATCCCCAATATCATCGAGCATTTGAGACCGGAAGATTTCTACCTCCGGCAGAACCGGGAACTTTTTGAAACCATCTGCTCCATGTTCAACTACTCCGAGACCATCGACCCCATCACCGTCCTGGAGAAGATGAAGCAGAACGGCGTATATGATGAGAACACCTCCTACGACTATATCCGACAGCTCATGATGACCACCCCTTCCGCCGCCAATGTGGAGGAGTACATCGGCATCGTCCGGGACAAGGCCCTGCTGCGCCAGGTGGCCGAGACGGCAGGGGCCATCACCAGCATCGTCCAGGAGGGCACCGCCACCGCCCAGGAGGCCCTGGAGGCCGCCGAGCAGCGTATCTTTGCCATCCGCCGGGGCCGGGCCTCCCAGGGGCTGGAACATATCTCCAGCGTCATCTACTCCCTCTATGACCGTCTCAGCGAGCTGGCCGCCAGCGATTCAGCGGTGCCGGGACTGTCCACCGGCTTTGCCGACGTGGACGCCGCCATCGCCGGACTCAACAGATCCGACCTTATCCTGCTGGCCGCCCGGCCCGGCATGGGCAAGACCTCCATGGCCCTCAACATGCTGCTGCACACGGGCAAGTTTTCCGGGAAATCGGTGGTCTACTTCTCCCTGGAAATGAGTCGGGAGCAGCTGGCCATGCGCCTTATTTCCAACGAGTCCTTCGTGGACCTGAAAAAACTCATCACCGGCCGGCTCAACGAGGAGGATTGGGACAAGATCGCCGCCGCTTCGGCGGCCCTGAACCAGACCAATATCCTCATCGACGACAATCCCATGCTCTCGGTTACTGACATGAATGCCAAGTGCCGCCGGGTGGACAACCTGGGTCTGGTGGTCATCGACTACCTCCAGCTCATGACCTCCGCCGGAGGGCCGGGGCGGTACGGAGACAACCGCCAGCAGATCGTCAGCGACATCTCCCGGGCCTTGAAGATCATGGCCAAGGAGCTGGACGTCCCGGTTTTGTGCCTTTCCCAGCTTTCCCGCGCCAACGAGTCCCGCTCGGACAAGCGGCCTATGCTCTCCGATCTGAGAGAATCTGGCGCCATCGAGCAGGACGCGGATATCGTCATGTTCCTCTACCGGGAGGGCTACTACGACCCGGACACCGAGGACCGGAACCTTGCCGAGTGCATCATCGCCAAAAACCGCCACGGAGAGACAGGGACAGTGGAGCTCCAGTGGCTGCCCGAGTTCACCACCTTTGCTTCCATCGAGCGGCGGTATGAGGAATATTAACATGTCCCAAGAGCTTCTCCCCCCCGGCTCCAAAGTGCTCTGCGCCGTGTCCGGCGGGGCGGATTCCATGTGCCTGCTCCATATGCTCTCCCAGAGGGAGGATATCTCCCTTGTGGCCGCCCACTTCAACCATCAGCTTCGGGGGGAGGAGGCCGATCGGGACGAGGCCTTTGTCCGGGACTTCTGCGGGGAGCACGGCATCCCCCTCACCGTAGGCCGGGGAGATGTGGAGGCCTTTGCCCGGCAGGAAAAGCTCTCCATTGAGGAGGCCGGGCGCACCCTTCGTTACACCTTTCTGTTTCGGACAGCGGAGGAGGAAAACTGCGGCCTTATCGCCACCGCCCACAACGCCGAGGACAACGCTGAGACTCTTCTTCTCCACCTGCTGCGGGGCAGCGGCCTCCAGGGGCTCACCGGCATCTCCCCCCGGCTCCACCAGCTTGTCCGGCCCCTTCTCACCACCTCCCGGCGGGAGATCGAGGCCTATCTTTCCGAATACGGCGTTCCCCATATGGAGGACAGCACCAATTCCGACGATTCCTACACCCGCAACCGGGTGCGCCATCAGCTCATCCCCCTTTTGGAGGAGATGAACCCCGGCTTTGTCCGCCGCCTGGGGGATACCATCCCCCGGCTCCGGGCAGACAATGAGTGCCTAAACGCTCTGGCCCGGCAGCTTTTCCTCCAGGCCAAGCGGCGGGGGGAGGATCTGATCCTTCCCGCCGCCCTTCTCGCCCAGGCCCCGGACCCGGTGGCCTCCCGGGCGATACGGCTCCTTCTGGCCGAGGCCGCGGAGGGGGACTGGGACTGCTCCGCCCCCCACATCGAGGGGGTGCTGGCCCTGTGCCGGAGCGATTCTCCCTCGGCCCAGGTTTCCCTTCCCCGCCAGCTTACCGTCCGCCGGGAGTATGAGGCCCTTATCTTCACCCACGATCCCGAACCGGAACCCCTGAGAGCTTTTATTCCCCAGGAGGGGAACAACCCCATTCCCGACACGGCCTGGACGGTGATCCTGGATGGGTCGCCCTGGCCGGGACTGGTGGTCCGTCCCCGCCGGACGGGAGATGAGATCACCCTTCCCAACGGCCACAAAAAATCCCTAAAAAAGCTCTTTATCGACTGCAAGATCCCCCGCCTGGAGCGGGATCGCATCCCCATCGTGGCCGACGATAACGGCGTCATCGCCGTGGCCGGACTGGGCTCCAATCTGTCTCACCCCTGCCGCGGGCAGGTGCGAATTATCAACCAAAGAAAGGGAGAGGATATACTATGACCAACATGAGAGATGATATCGACCACATTCTGATCGGGGAGGAGGCTCTCCAGCAACGGATCGCCGAGTTGGGAGAGCAGATCAGCATGGACTACGCCGGAAAGGCCCCGCTGCTTGTCAGTGTGCTCCGGGGCTCCTTCATCTTTATGGCGGACCTGACCCGCCATATCCAGCCCTTCTGCCAGGTGGACTTCATGGCCGTCTCCTCCTACGGGGCGGGCACCGTGTCCTCGGGCCAGGTGAATATCGTCAAGGACCTGACCGACTCCATTGAGGGCAAGGACGTGATCGTGGTGGAGGACATTCTGGACAGCGGCAACACCCTCTCCTACCTCTTCCAGCTTTTGAAGGCCCGGAACCCGGCCTCCCTGAAACTTTGTACCCTGCTGGATAAGCCCTCCCGGCGGACCAAGCCCATCCAGGCCGACTATGTGGGCTTCACCGTCCCCGACGAGTTCGTGGTGGGGTACGGGCTGGATTATGATGAGCTGTACCGGAATTTGCCCTACATCGGGGTGTTGAAGCCCTGTGTATATCAGGGGAAGTAACGGGGTTAAAATTCTTGGGCTTGTCATGGGTTCTCCGGGAGAGAGCTATGTCAAGCTGCGAACAGGTCAGGGCGCAAAAGTTCTAAGTCGTCCGACTCCGCAAAATGTCCGCCGGGGCTTTCAGCTCCTCTGGCCATTTCGCTGCGCTTCCGCCTTAGCCCTTTTGCCGACCTGTTCTTCGCTCTTCTTTTGTGAAAGGACGTGTTTCCCTCTTGGACAAAAAGATCAATGCCAGAGATATCGGTTTCCTGAGCCTGGTCCTGGTGATCCTGGTGGTCACTGTATTCGCCCTCCGGGGGCTGTTGACCAATGCCTCCAGCCCCTCCTCGGCGGATATTCGCACCCTTATTGAAAGCCAGCAGGTGGACTATCTGGAGCTGAAGGACAACACCCTCAGCCTCACGCTGAAGGACGGGACTCTGGTCACCGCCCGGATCTACAGCACCCCCCTCTTTATTGACCAGTACGATGAACTGCTGGCCTCCCAGAAGCGGACGGGCGTGCTGAAAAACTACAATTACCTGCCCAGCACCGAGACCTCCTGGTTTCTGGACCTGCTGCCCTGGCTGGCGGTATTCGGCCTGTTCGCCCTGCTGTGGTATACCATGATGGTCCGCCAGAACGCAGGCGGCGGGGGCGGAGTCGACAGAGCCTCCCGCTTCAGCCGGGCCCGGACCCGCACTCTGGAAGAGAAGGACAGACAGGTCACCTTTTCCGACGTGGCCGGCTCCGACGAGGAGAAGGCCGAGCTTCAGGAGGTGGTGGACTTCCTCCGGGATCCCCAGCGGTATCTGAAGCTGGGGGCCCGCATCCCCAAGGGCATCCTGCTGGTGGGCCCTCCCGGCACAGGCAAGACTCTGCTGGCCAAGGCCGTAGCCGGGGAGGCGGGGGTCAACTTTCTGTCCATCTCCGGTTCCGACTTTGTGGAACTCTACGTGGGCGTGGGCGCCGGCCGGGTCCGGGACCTTTTTGACCAGGCCAAGAAGGACTCCCCCGCCATTATCTTTATCGACGAGATCGACGCTGTGGGCCGCCAGCGGGGCGCCGGCTTGGGCGGCGGACACGACGAGAGGGAACAGACTCTGAACCAGCTCCTGGTGGAGATGGACGGCTTCTCCGCCAATGAGGGAGTGGTGGTCCTGGCCGCCACCAACCGGGTGGATATTCTGGACCCCGCCCTGCTGCGGCCCGGCCGCTTTGACCGCCAGGTCTACGTGGGGGCTCCTGACGTGAAGGGCCGGGAGGAGATCCTCCGGGTCCACGCCAAAAACAAGCCCCTGGCCGAGGATGTGGACCTGAACAAAATCGCCAAG
>CANPNN010000109.1 GCA_947575475.1 uncultured Pseudoflavonifractor sp. | reverse complement strand
GGAAAATCCCCGTCGATTTCTGGTTGTATATTTTACAGCTTGTGGTAAAATAGGTACATGAGGTATTTTACCATACTTTTCATCCGCCCACAAGTCTTTTTTCGGAGGGACCCTATGAAAGTCATCCACCTGATCAGCGGCGGCGACACGGGAGGAGCCAAGACCCATGTCCATATGCTGCTTCAAAACCTGGGCAAGTCCATCGATGTGACGATGGTCTGCTTCACCGACGGTCCCTTCGCCCAAGAGGCCCGGGAGCTGGGGATCGAGACGGTGATCTTTCCCGGCAACAATATTTTCCGCGTCCGCCGGGAGCTGACCCAGTTCATCAAGAGCGGGGGCTACGACATCATCCACTGCCACGGGGCCCGGGGCAACATGATGGGGGCTTTGCTGCGCAGGTCCACCGGCCTTCCCGTGGTGTCCACCGTCCACTCGGACTACCGGCTGGACTATCTGGGCCGGCCCTTGGCCAAGTATACCTACGGGGCTGTCAATACGATAGCCCTGCGGCTTTTGGATTACCGGATCGGGGTGTCCGACGCTACCACCGACCTGCTCATCTCCCGGGGCTTTGATCCGGACCGGCTTTTTACCATTTACAACGGACTGGACTTCACCCCCCGGACCCCGGCCATGTCCCGGGAGGCATATCTCCAAAGCCTGAACTTGGACTGGCCCCAAGATTCGGTCATCGTGGGCATTGCCGCCCGGCTGAATCCGGTAAAGGACATTGCCACCCTGATCCGGGGCTTTGCCAAGGCTCACCAGACCCAGCCCCGGCTTCGGCTCCTCATCGCCGGGGACGGCGAGCAGATGGAAATGCTCCAAAAGCTCTCCTCTGACTTAGGCGTATCCGGAGAGGTCTGCCTTGCCGGCTGGGTCAGCGATACCGATAGCTACTACAACGCCTTGGACATCAATACCCTCACCTCCCTGTCCGAGACCTTCCCTTACGCCCTCACCGAGGGGGCGAGGGCAGGCCTGCCCACTGTGGCCAGCCGGGTGGGAGGGGTCCCCTACCTCATCGACCACGGAGTGAACGGATTCCTCTTTGAACCGGGGGACCACGAGACCTTGGCCCGCCACTTGGCCGCCTTGGCCGCCGACGAAACGCTCCGGAAGCACATGGGCCTCCGGCTCTACGAGAAGGGCAAAAGCCAATTTTCGCTGGAAAGCACCTTGGAGCGGCAGCTCACCATTTACCGCTCCATCCTCCGCAGTCAGGAGCGGAAGGCGGGCAAGCGGGACGGGGTGCTGATCTGCGGGGCCTACGGCCGGGGCAACGCCGGGGACGACGCTATTTTGGAGGCCATCGTCCGGGAGATGCGGCAGCTGGACCCGGACCTTCCCCTGTGGGTCCTGTCCCGGCGGCCCAAGGAGACCCGGCTCACTTACCGGGTCAACGCCATCTACACCTTCAACGTCCCCCGGTTCCTCCACCGGATGGGAAAGATCCGCCTTTATATCAACGGCGGCGGCTCCCTCATGCAGGACGCCACCAGCCGCAGGAGCCTATGGTTCTACCTCTTCACCATCTGGGCCGCCAAGGTCCGGGGCAACCCGGTCATCATGTACGGCTGCGGCATCGGGCCCATCCAATATCCCTCCAACCGGAGGCTGTGCGCCAAGGTGCTGCAAAAGCGGGTGGATGTGATCACCCTTCGGGACACCCACTCCAAGACCGAATTGGAGGATATGGGCGTTACCCATCCCAAGGTCATTCTCTCCGCCGACCCCACCGTCATCCTCCCCGCCGCCGACCCAGCCACGGTGGACGGTATTTTGGAAAGCGCCAAGCTGGACCCGGCGGGGAGCTACATCGGCTTTACCCTTCGCCCTTGGACTGGTTTTGAGGCCAAGGCGGAGATCTTTGCCCAAGCCGCCGACTACGCCTATGAAAAATATGGCCTTACCCCCGTGTTCCTGCCCATCGAGCGGCGGCTGGACCTGCCCGCCGCCCAGCAGGTGGCCAAGCGAATGAAGGCCCCCCACTACCTGCTGGACGAGACAGGCTCCTCGGCCCACACCATCGGTCTCTTTGCCCGGATGAAGGTGGTGGTATCCATGCGCCTTCACGCTCTGGTCTTTTCCGCCGGACAGGGGGTCCCCTTAGTAGGGGTGGTCTACGACCCCAAGGTCAGCTCCTTCCTCAGCTACATTGGGCAGGACCTCTATACCGAGCTGAACAAGCTGACCTTGGCGGACCTGAAGGGCCATATCGACGCCGCCGTAGGCCGCGTCGGGGACGACGGGTTCCTCCGGGAGGGTGTAGAGCGCCTTCGTCAGGTGGAGCGGCGCAATCAGGACGCCGCGGCGGAGCTGCTGGGGCTGGAATAAGGCCCTTCTTTTTCCTCTATCTTTTATCCGAAAGGAACATCTTCCCTATGCGCCAAATCGTCTGTCTTGCCGCCCAGCCTTGGTCGGCCACTCCCACCCGCACCCAACAGCTCATGACCCGGATGAAGGATGCGGAGGTATTGTATTTTGAGCCTCCCGCCCCCCGGGGGTCCCGGGGGTGGAAAGAGCCGGGCCGGAAGCTCCGCCCCGGCCTTATCGCCTACACCCTCCCCCCGGAGGTCACCCAGAACGCCGCCTTTCCCCTTTTGAATCGGTTCAGCTCGGACCGCACAGTCCGGTTCCTCCAATCCAAGCTGGAGCGGCACCGGTTCCGGGAGCCTCTGCTCTGGTGCGCCAGCCCGGCCGGCGCCCAGTATCTGGACGACATCGCCTACCGGGGGCTGGTCTACGACTGCTATCAGGACTGGCCTGACTTCCCGGAGCGGTGGGAGAGCGAGCTGGCCCTCTCCGCCGATGTGTGCTTTGCCGCCTCCCCGGAGCTGTGCCGGCATTTGGCCCCCTGCAACGCCAATGTAACTCTGCTCCCCTACGGCTGTAATTACCCCATGTTCGCCAAGGACGGTCTGCCCCGGCCCGCCGCCCTCTGGAATATCCGGGGTCCGATCCTTGGCTTTGTGGGTACCCTGTGGCCCGACTTGGACCTGACCCCCGCTGTGGAGGCCTTGGAGGCCCATCCGGAATGTACCTTAGTCTTGGTGGGTGAGGACAAGGGCTGCCGCCAGCTTTCCCGGCTACTGGAATACCCCAACGTGCTGACCTTGGGACCGGTATCCCCAGTGGATCTGCCCGACTACATCAGCGCCTTTGACGTATGCCTCTATCTCCTTCGCCGCAGCGAGCTTCAGGACGATGTCATCCACGCCCGGATGTTTGAGCTGCTCTCGGCGGGCCGGCCTATCGTGGCCATGCTCCGGCCCGATCAGGTGGAGCACTTTCCCGATGTGGTATACGGCGCCCACACCCCGGCGGAGTTCGCCCTTCTCTGCGCCCGGGCCTTGGCGGAGACAGGCTCTTGGGCCAAGGACCGCCGGAGGGAATACGGAAAAGCGGCGGCTTGGAGCCAGCGGGCAGAGGACGTCAACCGGATCTTGGAGAGCATCGGGCTGTTTGGATAAACTGTTTTTCCCGGTCATATCTCCCCACCCCCCACCGTACAATGCGGCAGGGGGTGTTTTTATGCCATTGCTGCCTGTCCTTCTCCTGCTTGCCGCCGTCATTTTGGTCAACGGCTGGACCGACGCCCCAAACGCCATTGCCACCACTGTGGCCGCCGGGGTCCTCTCCTTTCCCGCCGCCGTGGCTCTGGCCGCCGTATGTAACCTTTTAGGTGTGGTCTGCACCGCCGCGGTCAGCGACGCTGTAGCCCGGACCCTTTGGACCATAGCCGACTTTGGTCCCTACGCCCTCACCGCCCTCACCGCCGCCTTGGCCGCCACGGCGCTGTGGGCCGTCTTCGCATGGCGGTTCGGGATCCCCACCAGCGAGAGCCACGCCCTCATCGCCGGACTTGCCGGGGCCGGTCTGGCTTTGGGGGTGGAGCGGCTGCGGCTGGGGGCCATTGGGCGGGTGGCCTTTGGGCTGGTCCTCTCCCTCCTGCTGGGCTGGGTGTTGGGGCGGCTGTTCCGGCGGCTGCTGCCTCCCAAAGGGGAGGGCTTCTACCGCAGGGGCCAGATCATGGGAGCCGCCCTCACCGCCTTTTTCCACGGCGCGCAGGATGGGCAAAAATTTTTGGGGGTACTGGCCCTCATCCTCTCCTTAGGCGGCGGGGAGTTTTCTTTGCCTGCTTGGTCCGGCTGGGTCTGCGCCGGGATCATGGCTCTGGGGACCTTGATGGGAGGCCGGCGCATCATCGACACGGTGGGACGGAAAATGGTGCTCCTCACCCCCCGCTCCGGCTTCGCCGCCGACTTGGGCAGCGCCGGGACCTTGGCCCTATGCACCCTGCTGGGCCTTCCCGTCTCCACCACCCACGCCAAGACCGCCGCCATCTTAGGGGCAGGGGCCGATCCCAACGGCAGGGTCGCCGGGTCTTTGGGGGCGGCGTGGCTGTTCACCTTTCCTGTCTGCGGTTTTTTTGCGTTTTTGCTGGTCAAATGCCTTTTGGCGTGGTAGAATATCCCTACTGCATGGGAGGGATATTTTATGCTTCGCTATGACGCTGTGATCTTTGATCTGGACGGCACCCTGCTGGATACGCTGGATGACCTGATGAACGCCACCAACTACGCGCTGGAGCAGATGGGCTTTCCCCAGCGCACCCGCAAGGAGGTGGAAGCCTTTGTGGGCAACGGGGTGGCCAAGCTGATGGAGCGGGCGGTGCCCGCCGGAACAAGCCCAGAGGACACCGCCAGGGCCTTGAATATTTTCAAGCCCTACTATGCCCGGCACAGCAAGGACAAGACCGCTCCCTATCCCGGCATTATAGAGACTTTGAACACTCTCCGGGCCAAGGGCTGCAAGCTGGCGGTGGTATCCAACAAATTTGACGCGGCGGTAAAGGTCTTGGCTCAAGACTACTTTCCCGGCCTGATGGACCTGGCGGCCGGGGAAAACGAGGCTGGGGGCGTACCCAAAAAGCCGGACGCCACTATGGTCTTCCAGACCCTCGCCGCCTTGGCCGTCACCCCGGGCCGGGCGGTCTATGTGGGGGATTCGGACGTGGACCTGCAAACGGCGAAAAACGCCGGGCTTCCCTGTATCTCGGTCACGTGGGGCTTCCGGGACCGGGAATTTCTCCTCGCCCACGGGGCGGATACCTTGATCGACCGCCCCAGCGAATTGTTAGAGCGGATATTTTAATTTAAAAGCGGCTCTCTTTTTGGGGCGGTGGGCCCCCCCAGCGGGGCCCCCACCACCGCCCCCGCCGGCGGGTAATGGGGGGCGCCGTTTT
>CANPNN010000108.1 GCA_947575475.1 uncultured Pseudoflavonifractor sp. | reverse complement strand
AGCGGGTGGCCATCGCCCGGGCCCTGGCGGGGAACCCCTCGGTGATCCTGGCCGACGAGCCTACCGGAGCCCTGGACTCCCGCACCGGCCGGGAGGTGCTGGCCTTCCTTCAAAAGCTCAACGCCGAAGGGGACACCGTGGTCCTCATCACCCACGATAACTCCATCGCCGTGAAGGCCAAGCGGATCATCCGGCTCCAGGACGGCAGGATCATCTACGACGGGGACTCTCAGGATCCCCAGGCCGTGGTCCAGCCCCAGGAGGAGGCCGCGCCCGATGACGGCTTCGCCCAGCTGCTGGGAGAGGAGGCCAAAGCATGAACCTGAGTCAATCCTTCAAGCTGGCGGTCAAAAGCCTTCTGACCAGTAAGATGCGGTCCCTGCTCACCATGCTGGGCATCATCATCGGCGTGGCCGCCGTCATCATCATCACCTCCCTGGGCAACGGTATGCAGAACTATATGAACGACCAGTTCGAGGAGATGGGCTCCAACCTGGTCCAGGCCCAGGTCTATCTCACCGGCTCCTCTTTGGACGTGAAGGCCGACGATATGTACGCCCTGGTGGAGAAGTACCCCCAGTACCTCTCCGGGGTCACCCCCTATAACAGCGTCCAGGGCACCGTCCGCCAGGGCAGCGACGAGTTTAAGCGCACCAGCGTCTACGGCGTGGGCGAGACCTTCTACAATGTCAGCAAGAACACCATCATGACCGGCTCCTCCCTGGGCAAAGGCCGCTTCCTGTCCTACGTGGATGTGGAGCGGGAGATGGCGGTGTGCGTCATCGGCTCCTACCTGGAGCAGGAGGCTTTCGGCGGGGACGCCCTGGGCAAGACCCTCACCGTCTCCGGAGCTCCCTTCACCGTGGTGGGGGTGCTGGACCAAAGCGGAGACAGCTCTGAGGGCAGTGGCGACGACTGCATCTATATCCCCTATACCCAGGCCAACCGGCTGGGCGGTTCCCAGTGGTACGTCCTTTATATGTTCACCTCCACCGACCGCTCCACCGCCGCCACGGCCAAGGGCATCGTGGAAAACCGCCTGTTCAAGGCCTACCACGACACCGACTACTACGTAGTCTTGACCTCGGCGGAGATGATGGACGCCATGGACTCCATGGTGAACCTGCTCATGGCCATCCTGACCCTCATCGCCGCCATCTCCCTGCTGGTGGGCGGCATCGGCATCATGAACATCATGCTGGTCTCGGTCACCGAGCGCACCCGGGAGATCGGCATCCGCAAATCCCTGGGGGCCAAGGGCCGGGATATCCGCAGCCAGTTCATTATCGAGGCGGGCACCACCTCGGCCATCGGCGGCACCATGGGCATCATCCTGGGCATCATCATGGCCAATGTGATCACCAATGTCATCGCCCTGGTCCTGGGCACGGGCAACGACGGCTTCGTAGCCGTCCCCACCCTTCAGGGCATCGCGGTTGCCTTCGGCGTCAGCGTGGCCATCGGCGTGGCCTTCGGCTATCTCCCGGCCAACAAGGCCGCCAAGCTCAACCCCATCGACGCATTGCGCTACGATTGATCCCCCCACGTAGGGACGGCTGTCCCCAGCCGTCCGCCTCCCCCATCCTCTATATAAGGAGCGAACCCAAGATGAAAAAACGAATCCTACCCATCCTGCTCTCCCTGGCTCTGGCCCTGCCTCTTCTGCCCTCATCCCTGGCCGCCCCCGCCGGCGTTGACGATATGGCCCAGGTCCTCTCCGCCCTTGACATTATGACGGGCAACGAAAATGGCGATCTCATGCTCTCCCGCCGGGTGACAAGGGCGGAGTTCACCAAGCTCATCATCGCCGCCTCCCCTCTGGGGGAGAATGTGGGAGCCACCACCTCGGTCTCCCCCTATCCCGACGTGCCCCACACCCACTGGTGTGCCCCCTATGTGGAGGCTGCCGTGGCGGCGGGCTACGTCAACGGCTATCTGGACGGCACCTTCCACCCCGACGAGGAGATCACCCTGGCCATGGGGGTCACCATGGCGGTGCGCCTGCTGGGCTACACCGACGGCGACTTCTCCGGGGCCTGGCCCGCGGGGCAGATGACCCTCTACTACAACCTGGACCTGGACGAGGGGATCGCCGCCGGGCAAGATAGCCCCATGACCCGGCAGGACGCCATGTACCTGTTCTATAACCTCCTCACCGCCAAGACCCGCCAGGGCCAGACCTATCTCAATACTCTGAAGCCCGCCCTGAACCTGGTGAACCCCAACGGGGACATCGACCGGGTGGCCCTCATCAACTCCGCCATGGAAGGCCCCATCGTGGTGGAGACAGGCTGGGAAGCCCGGGTAAACTTCGACGTCAGCACCGCCACTGTGTACCGGGCCGGCAAGCTCTCCTCCCTTCAGGCTCTCCAGCCCAACGACGTTCTCTACTGGTCCAAGTCCATGCGGACCCTGTGGGCCTACTCCAACAAGGTCACCGGCCTCTACCAGGCCGTCTCCCCCAGCGCCTCCAGCCCTCAGTCTGTGACCGTGGCGGGCAAGACCTACCCCATAGAGACCACCGCCGCCGCCTACGCCCTGTCCAATCTGGGGGCGTATAAGACCGGGGACACCGTGACCCTGCTCCTGGGCCGGGACGGGGGCGTGGCCGCCGTGGCGGAATCCCATACGGTCAACGGCTCTCTGGTGGGGGTGGTGTCCGCCGTGGCGGACAGCTCCTACACCGACTCCAACGGCAACTCCTACACCGCCAAGACCGTGGCCCTCACCGCCACCGACGGCAACACCTACTCCTACCCCGTGGCGGCCAACTCCTCCCTGAAGGTGGGCAACCTGGTCCAGGTGGTCCTCTCCTCCGGCGGGGACGCCCAGATCACCCGTTTGAGCCAGTCCTCCCTCTCGGGCAAGGTAAACTCCGCCGCCGACCGGCTGGACTCCACCCCCTTCGCCGACGACATAGAGATCCTGGACGCCAACGCCGACGGCCTCTGCGCCAAGATCTACCCCAGCCGCCTGGCGGGCATGACCCTGGACAGCAACGACGTGAAATACGCCCGCAAAAACGCCGCCGGGGAGATCGAGATCCTCATTCTCAACGATGTCACCGGCGACCTCTACACCTACGGCGTACTCACCTCAGTCAGCGAGACCGACTACGGCATGGCCGCCATGATGGGGGTCTACCAGTACGACGTAAACGGACAGACCTACGTCCACCAGACCAGCGGCGGCCTTCTCAACCTGTCGGAGGGTCCCGTGAAGATCGAGGGCAGCCTCCTCTCCCCTGACAAGATCTCCAAGCTGGACTCGGTGAAGCTGACCAGCGCCGACGCCCTCACCGCCGTCACCCAGGGCAACGACTCCTTCCCTGTGTCCGACGCGGTGGCGGTCTATGAGCTGGAAAACAACGCTTACCGTCTCAGCAGTCTGGAGCGGGTCCGTACCGGATATACCCTCACGGGCTACTATGACGAGCTTCCCTCGGAAGGCGGCCGGATCAGAGTGATCCTGGCCAAAAAGCGGTAACAAGCAGTTACAAATAATTACAAAACGGTTACAAGAGTGCGGTGTTTTACGCCGCGCTCTTTTTGTCATCATATTGTCACTTTTGAGAGGTTGACATTTGTATACCTCCCTGCTATACTGATGATAGGAGGTAGACAATCGTTTACCAAAAGGAGGGATTTTCCATGAAGGTCAATTTATCCGACGGCGAGTGGAAGCTGATGAACAAGCTCTGGCAGGGCGCGCCCCTCACCATCACCCAGCTCACCGCCGCCCTGCACTCCGAGACGGGCTGGGGCAAGCACACCGTCATCACCATGCTCTCCCGGCTGGAGGGCAAGGGGGCGGTGGAGCACGACGGCGGAATCCCCAAGCACTACAGCCCCAAGCTGAACCAGGAGGACGCGGCCCGGAGCGAGACCCGCAGCTTCCTGGACAAGGTCTACGGGGGCCGGCTGGGGCTGATGATGTCCGCCATGGTAGACTCCCGGGCCCTCACCCAGCAAGATATTGACGAACTTACCGCCATTTTGGAAAGTGCAAAGGAGGGAAATTGACATGATGAAGGAAATTCTCATCACCTCAACGGCTCTGATCCTGGCCCTGCTCCTCATCCGCCGGGTGTTCCGGGGGGTGCTGTCCCGCCGGTTCCAGTACGCTTTGTGGGGGCTGGTGCTGGTGCGGCTCTTAGTGCCCGTGAACCTTCTCCCGGCGTCTGATTTCTCCGTCCTCACCGCCGCCAAGCCTATGGAGCAGGCGGTAACTGCCCGGCTGGACCGGATCGCTCTCACCCCTGTCCGGCCTGAAAACATCCAAGCCCCCGAAAACCCTTTGGACGCGCCTCCGGTTTTGGACCATGCGGCGCCGGAGGGCCCTCTGCCCCAGATCGTTGAACCGGGAACCGTTCCCGATCTTAACCCCGCCTCCGGAATGACCGCCGGGGAGATCATGGCTCTGGTCTGGAAGGTGGGCATGGCCCTGATGGGCGGCTTCTTCCTTCTGAGCAATCTTATCTTTTCCTATAAATTGCGAAAATCCCGTCGGGCCTTCGAGTCGAAGGCCGCCCTGCCTGTCTATCTGGTCCCCGACGGGGTCATCCCCTCCCCCTGCCTGTTCGGGCGGAGCATCTATATCACTCCGGCGGTGGCGGCAGATGAAAACAAGCTGCGCCATGTGCTGGCCCATGAATCTACCCACGCCAAGCATTGGGACCCGGTGTGGTCCCTTCTGCGGTGCCTGTGCCTCACCATCTACTGGTTCGACCCCTTGGTCTGGATCGCCGCCGCCTGCTCCAAGACCGACTGCGAGCTGGCCTGTGACGAGAGCGTGCTGAAGGCTCTGGGGGAGCAGGAGCGCATCCCCTACGGCCAGACCCTTCTGTCCCTCATTCCGGTGAAGAAGGCCTCCAACCCCATGCTGGCCGCCACCACCATGACTTCCGGAAAAAAGCAGCTCAAGGACCGGGTCACCCGCATCGCCAAACGGCCCCGGCAGCTTGCGGCGGCGGCTCTGGCAGTGGCGGTGCTGGCGGGGGTGGTCAGCGCCTGCACCTTCACGGGGGGAACGCCAATCCCCTCCCGGGGTCCCACCGAGAACACCCTCCGTCCCCTTACCGGGGAGGAGCTGCGGTGGTTCAATGAGGAGTTTTTCAACTCCTCCGGCAGCAGCAAAGACCAAGTCTATGCCGTCTCAGGCGACGGGTATCAGGAATACTACAATATCCGCAACCAGTTCCTTAACTCCGCCTTCAACCTCTATGACAAGCCGGAGGACATCGACCTATTCCAGCTGTTCTACTGCGACGGCA
>CANPNN010000107.1 GCA_947575475.1 uncultured Pseudoflavonifractor sp. | reverse complement strand
ATATAATCATATACAGTTGTATACAATCTATATGCGATGTCATCTAACAAAATCAATGCAAACAGGGTGTTTACTATGGCTTTTTCTATTGTTCCTACCATCGAATCCTTCGGATCCTTTTCCGCCTTCGCGCAGGCCTGTGGCTTGGGAGAAAAGGATTTGGTGGTCACATCCCAGGTCATATATGACCTCCATCTGAAGGCCGATCTGCCCCATACCGATGTACTCTTCCTGGAACGCTACGGCTCTGGGGAGCCCAGCGACCGGATGATCGACGCCCTGACCGCTGACATCCGCACCAGGGACTATAGCCGGATCGTTGCCGTGGGGGGCGGCACCGTCATCGACGTGTGTAAGCTACTGACCCTGGGCGGTAACTGGAAAGCGGAAGCCCTGTTTGAGCGGAAAGTCCCCTTGGAGAAGGTCCGTCCCCTCTATGTGGTCCCCACCACCTGCGGCACCGGCAGTGAGGTCACCAATGTCTCCATCGCCGAGCTGGTGGACAAGAATACCAAACTGGGCCTGGCCGCCCCGGAGCTCTTTCCCGACAGGGCGGTACTCATTCCCCAGCTCTTGGTCGGTCTTCCCCACAAGGTCTTCGCCACCAGCTCCATCGACGCCCTGGTCCACGCCGCAGAGTCCTTCGTCTCCCCTAAGGCCAGCCCCTACTCTCAACTGTTCTCCCAGCGGGCCATGGAGATGATCCTGCGGGGATACCGCCGGATCCAGGCCGGGGAGGACCTATCCCCCGCTCTGATGGGAGATTTCCTCTTGGCCAGCAACTATGCCGGCATCGCCTTCGGCAACGCCGGATGCGGGGCGGTCCACGCCCTGTCCTACCCTCTGGGAGGCACCTTCCACATCCCCCATGGAGAGGCCAACCAGCTCATGTTCCTCCCCGTTTTCGCCAAGTATAGGGAGAAGAGATCCGACGCTGTCATGGGCAAGCTGGAGGAGATCCTTGCCCAGAGTATGGATACACAGAGCGATGAGGTCTGGGAAAAGCTGGACGCTCTGCTGAACCGGATCCTGGCGCGGAAGCCTCTGCGGGAATACGGCATGAAGGCGGAAGATTTCCCTGTTTTTGCCGACAGCGTCATCGAAAAGCAGCAGAGGCTTTTGGGCAATAACTATGTCTTCCTGTCCCGGGAGGATATGCTGGCTATTTATCACTCAGCCCTGTGAGGGCCGTGTCCACAGCGCCATAATTTCAGGCAGAAAGGATGAAAACAGATGGAACAAAACGTCAATGAGCTTCGGCAATTTGCCTGCCGCATCCGCATTGAGACCATTCGGGCCTTGGGCGTCATGGGTCTTGGCCATGTGGGCGGAGCCATGTCCATGGCGGATCTGATGGCGGTACTCTATGGCGGAGTACTGAATGTCGACCCCAGGGAGCCCCGGAAGGAGGATCGGGACTGGGTGGTGGTGTCCAAGGGGCACTCAGGTCCCTCCCTCTACGCCGCTCTGGCTCTTCGGGGCTATTTCCCCGTGGAGGAGCTGGCCACCATCAATAAGCCCGGGACCCGGCTTCCCAGCCACTGCGACCGAAACAGGACCCCGGGGGTGGATATCTCCACCGGCTCCCTGGGACAGGGGATGTCCTCCGCCATCGGGGTGGCCCTGGGCAACCAGATGAAGGGTCTGTCCAGCTACACCTATCTGGTGCTGGGGGATGGCGAGTGTCAGGAGGGGCAGGTCTGGGAGGGCGCACTCTTTGCCCCGCAGCATAAGCTGGATCATCTCATTGCCTTTGTGGACTTTAACAAAAAGCAGCTTGATGGCTTTACCCAGGATATCTGCGATCTGGGGGATCTGGCACAGAAGTTCCGGGATTTTGGCTGGTTCACGCAGCAGGTGGACGGCAATGATGTGGAGGCCCTTCTGTCCGCCATTGAGGCAGCCAAGGCCAACCAGGGCAAGCCCTCCATGATCATTATGGATACGGTGAAGGGCAAGGACTGCGTCTTTGCGGAGGACGTGTACTATAACCACCACATGACTTTTACTCAGGAACAGGTGGCTCAGGCCATCTCCGCCCTGGAGCTCAAGCTTGACAGATTGAGAGAGGAGGGAGTATCATGTCAGTAAGAGTGGCGCAAAAAGTTGAAATCGAGGCCGTGGAGATGCGAAAGGTCTTTGCCGAGACCATGATAGAGATGGCCCGGGAAGATCCCCGGGTCGTCTATCTGGAGTGCGACCTGATGAATTCCATCGGCATGGTCCCCTTCTCCAAGGAGTTTCCAGAGCGCAAGATCAACTGCGGTATCCAGGAGGCCAACATGATCGGCGTGGCCAGCGGCCTGTCTGCCGCCGGGATGATCCCCTTCACCCACACCTTTGGCGTCTTTGCCTCCCGCAGGGCGGCAGACCAGGTGTTCCTTTCTGCCGCCTACGGCAAAATGAATGTGCGTATTATCGGCAGCGATCCGGGACTCACTGCGGCGGGGAACGGCGGCACCCATCAGCCCTTTGAGGACCTTGGCATCATGCGCGGCATCCCGGAGATCACCGTCATCGAGCCTACTGACTCGGTCATGCTGCGGGATATGCTCCTCCAGACCAAAGACCGCTACGGAGTATTCTATATTCGCCTGTCCCGCAAAAAATCCGAGCGTATCTATGAGGAGGGCTCCACCTTTGAGATCGGCCGGGCTGTGGAGGTCCGGCCCGGCAATGACGTGACCCTGATCTCCTCCGGCATCTGCGTGGCTGACAGCCTTCGGGCGGCAGAACTTCTGGCCGCCCAGGGCGTCTCCGCCCGGGTGGTGAACGTCTTTACTCTCAAACCCATCGACAAAGAGAGCATCGTCGCCGCCGCCCGGGAAACCGGGGCCATCGTAACGGTGGAAAACCACAACATTCTTAACGGCCTGGGATCTGCCACGGCGGAAACTCTGGCGGAGCACTACCCCGTTCCCATGGAGCGGATCGGTGTCCCCGACGTGTTTGGCGAGGTGGGGACCATGGATTATCTGAAAGAGCGGTACGCCATGCGGCCAGAGGATATTTCAGCTGCCGCCCGCCGGGTCATAGCCCGCAAGACATAAATCAACGGAGGTACCATGAAAAAGCAGGAAGAAAAGATAAATCTTTGCCAACGGGTCTATGATTATGTGCGGGAGGAAGTCATGTCCCTCCGGCTGCGTCCCGGCGAGAGGATCACAGAAACCATGCTGGTGGAAGAACTCCGCATCAGCCGCACCCCTATTCGGGAGGGGCTGCGCCTGTTGGCCCGGGATGGCGTGGTCTCCCTCTACCCCAACCGGTTTGCCGAGGTCGCTTCCTTCTCCCAAAAGGACATCTATGATCTGGGCGCCATTCGCATCTCCCTGGATATACTGGGCGGAAGACTGGCGGTATTCCACGGCAGCAACGCCGATTTCTCCCGGCTGGAAAAGCTGGCCCACGCTTGCTCCGCCGCAATGGAGCGGCGGGATTTCCGGGAGCGGGCCAAGATGGACAGTGACTTTCATTTGGCCCTGATGGAGATCAGCGGAAACCGCTTCCTTTGCGAGCTGCAAAAACAGCTCTACTCCAGAGTCCAGATGATCCAGATCCTCCGTTTTTCTCAGGCGCCTCAAACCCATTTTGGAGGGGCCAGCCACGCCGACATTGTGGCGGCCCTCTTTGACCGGGACGAGGCCCGGGTGGTCTCCGCCATAAAATCTCACCTGATCAACTTTTATGACGTGGACAAGACCCTCCCCCAGAACTTTTACGACTCTTTTTGAAGCTGTACCCTGCAAAAAGGCAGCCATCCATCGGGATGGCTGCCTTTTTTGGCAGAGACAGACCTATTCTCAAAGCTCTATTATATCCATCACGGCCCGCTCCACGCATATTGGCGCTTTGGCCTCCAACACCAAAAACAGTTCCACATCGCACCCGCTGTTCCTGCAAGGATGTATCACAGCGGCATGGCGCAGAGTCTTCCGGCCGCATTCCACAGAAAACTGCAAGGGCAGCGCTTCAGTAAATGTGCCGCAAGGCGACTGTTTGAGAAGGATGGTCCCTTCCACTGCAGACACGGCGCAGACATTCATTGTATACTGCACCGCGTAGGACCTCTCCGGATCGAGGCGGACCTGCGCGGAGGCGCGCCCCTCACAGCAGGTCCCCTCGCCCACACTGCACCGCAATTTCCAGGGCAGGCGACAGTCCGGACTCCACAGCATCCTCTCCTTCTGTCCGATCAGTTGGATGACGCTCTTTGTGCGGTTTTGTCCCGAATGGGGCTCCGGGCATGAAGGCTCACAGGGCTCCGGCCGGCAGGGACAGGCCCAAGGATCTGAAGGGGCCGGCTTTGGTTTGCAAGGCGGAGAAGGACGCGGACAGAACTCCAGCACTTGGGAAAGCTTGTTTTTCAACAGCATTTGGTTTTGTGTCACCGCCTCCACCAAGTCGGTCACACTTTTGTTAACCGCCAGTACATCCTCAGGGCAGGCACAGGGACTTGTGTCTGGCAGGGTCCCCAGGATATATTGCAGCTTCTCGCCCTCGGCGTTGAGGATATGGCTCAGAGCAAGCTCCTCCATGGCGATGGATGCAATGATCATGGTTATAGCCTCTTCCCGGGTCATATCCGCCCCATGCGGGGGAAAGGAAGGCATGGACATACTCAAAACTCCAATGTTCATCCCGAAGAAGCCGGGATCGAGATGTGCGGCAGGATATCTATGCCGCCGCCTCAGTCTATGGCAGACGGGCAGATCCGGTTCCTGTTGGGGCCGGATCTGCGGCAAAGGCATAGGATGGTTTGCGCGCCGTCGCGCGGCGCGTTTCTCAACTTGAAAGGAGAGCCTCAACCATGTCTCTGCCCAGTTTTCCCATTGTTGACCCGCCTATTGACCGGGAAGACGCAGTCAATCAGATCCTCTCCTCCATCGCCATGGAGGAGCTTGGATTGAGTCATATCCTCAACGCCGAGGGCGAGAAGCTTCAATATATCCTGGGCACTCTGCCCGGTCTCAGCGGTCCCGCCGCCACGGTCAGCGATGTGCTGGCTGCCAACGAGAGCGTCCGCAGTATGCTGGAGACCGCCGTGCAGAACCAGCTTTTCCTGAAAGCCAAAATGCAGGGGGCCCTCACGGCCTCCCCCATGCAGGGAGCCACAGGCCCCACCGGGCCTACCGGACCTGTGGGCCCTGCCGGCGGCCCCACCGGCGCCACAGGCGCTACCGGAGCCACCGGCGTTACCGGACCCACCGGGGCGACCGGGGCCACCGGCGCTGATGGTGCTCCGGGCGTCCAGGGTCCTGCCGGCCCCACTGGTCCCACGGGCGCTGCGGGAGCTGACGGCGCC
>CANPNN010000106.1 GCA_947575475.1 uncultured Pseudoflavonifractor sp. | reverse complement strand
TATTTTACCTGCCCGGGCCACCGTCACCGGGAGTCCGGATATCGACGCCAAGGCCGCCCTGCTGATGGAGAAGGAGACGGGAGAGGTCCTTTATGAGCACAACTCCCACGACAGGCTGGAGCCCGCCAGCGTCACCAAGGTCATGACCCTCCTTTTGGTGATGGAGGCCATTGACGGAGGGCTTCTTGCCAAGGAGGATACGGTCCAGGTCTCCACCCGGGCCGCCTCCATGGGGGGAAGCCAGGTCTATCTGAAGGAGGGGGAAACCATGAGCGTCCACGACCTTCTGAAGGCCGTGGTAGTCGCCTCGGGCAACGACGCCAGCGTGGCTCTGGCTGAGCACCTGGCGGGCAGTGAGAGCGCCTTTGTGGAGCGGATGAACCAGCGCGCCCACGAGCTGGGCATGGAAGACACCACCTTTATGAACTGCACAGGCCTGCCCGCTCCCGGGCATCTCACCTCGGCCCACGACATCGCCCTGATGAGCCGGGAGCTGATTTTGAACCACCCCTCCATCCGGGAGTACACCACCATCTGGATGGACTCCCTCCGGGACGGGGCCTTCCAGCTTGCCAACACCAACAAGCTCATCCGGTTCTATGACGGGGCCACAGGACTGAAGACCGGCTCCACCGACGCCGCGGGCTTCTGCATCTCGGCCACCGCCGAGCGGGACGGGATGGAGCTGATCGCCGTGATCCTGAAATCCACCACCGGGGACACCCGCACCGCCACCGCCAAGAGTATGCTGGACTTCGGCTTTGCCAACTACACCGTACTGGACGTGAAGCCCGCCCAGGCCCTGCCGCCGGTGGCAGTGCTGCTGGGGGAACAGGAGTATGTCCAGCCTGTGCTGGCCCAGGGCGGACGGATCCTGGTGGAGAAGGCCCAGGTCAACGGCGTGGAGACCTCCATCGATCTCAGTACAGATGTGGAAGCTCCGGTGGCGGTGGGGCAAAAGTTGGGGGAGATGACGGTGACCATCGACGGGCAGGTACGGGAGACCATCGACATTGTATCCGCCCAGCAGGTGGAAAGGCTGACCACCTTTGGCATCTTCCAGGACCTGCTGCGGGAGTTTTTTATGTGCAGGTGATCGGAAAAAGGCCGGGAGTTTCTCTCCCGGCCCTTTTTCTACTCAAATTCAATGATGCTTTTTAGTCGTAAGGGCATCTCGTCCCCGCTTCCCAATTTGAAATCCCCGTAGGGTGTATGAAGGCATCCAGCCCCTGTCTTATAGATGAAAAAGGCCACCCGACAGGGCCGCGGCTCCTCCTTGGGCACATCATAGGCACCACAGAGCTTTTCTGTTCCATCGCCGTTGAGATACTGCTCCATGTAGGCACATTGCAAAGATCACAGGAAAAACTGAAACACACAGAACCCAGCGTAGATGACCAGCAGGGCAACGCCCTGCCAGCGGGAGAGCTTCCCCCTTACCAGGGCCGGGAGGGTCAGGAAAGCCATAACGAACACCATCAGGGGCATATCCACCACCAGGGAGGCGTTATGGCCCGCAATGGTTTTTTCCGCGGGGATGGAGAAGGGCGCCAGCGTTACAGACAGCCCACTGACCAGCACCAGGTTGAAGAGGTTGGCTCCGATAATATTGCCCAGAGATAGGGCCCCGTGACCCTTCGCCAGGGAGGTGATGGCGGTGACCAGTTCGGGAAGGCTCGTTCCCAACGCCACAAAGGTAAGGGCGATGACCGACTCGGGGACCCCCAGAGCCTGGGCAATGAGGGTGCCGTTCTCCACCAGAAGGTCGGCTCCGAAGGCGATGAGGACCGCGCCTCCCGCCAGTCTTAGCAGGTCTGTCCAGAGGGGGCCGGCGGGGCCGGCCTCGTTCTCAAACACTTTAGGCGCCCGAAGGGCCTGCCGGACCAGGACCACCATGTAGACAAGGAAGATCCCCAGCAGCTCCAGCCCCACCAGGCGGGTAAATTCCCCGGAGGAATAGGCCACATAGAGGTAAAAGGACGCCGCGATGAAAAAGAACGCCACCGGGGCCAAAAAGCTTTTTCTCTCCACCTTGCCGGGCCGGACAGCCACCGTAATGGCGGCGATAAGGGCGGTGTTGCAGATGATGGAGCCGATGGCGTTGCCATAGGCCATCTCTCCGTGGCCGCCCAGGGCGGAGGTGGCGGAGACCATCACCTCGGGCAGGGTGGTACCGATGGACACCACGGTGGCACCGATGAGCAGCTCGGGGACCCCAAAGCGTTGGGCGATGCCGGTGGCCCCGTCCACAAACCAGTCTCCCCCCTTGATGAGCAGGACCAGACCCAGGGCAAACAGCAGTACAGGGATCAACATGTTTTCTCTCCTCTTTCCACAAAAAAACTCAGGCTTGACCCAAAGGCCAGCCTGAGCATATCCTTCCCCAAAGGGCGCTCATGTATGGCCTTCCGGTCCTACATGAGTCTCGCAATTCAAAGCAAGCCAGGTCCCGCGGGACCGAGATTGTTGACTTGCTACGGGTTTTGGCGAAAGCCCGCTTGCTACTCCCTCATTGATTGTGAAGGAAAATATACCACGATTGGCAGGGCTTGTCAAGGGATGGAAAAAAGAAACGGCGCGGGTCCTCCCCACGCCGTTTCTCCATTCTTACTTTCTGCCGCCCCTGCGGCTGCCCTTCTTCTCGTTCATATGAAGCTCAGAGAGCTTACTGTCAGAGGACGCCATGAACTGCTTGAGCTTATCCTCAAAGGTGACAGGCTCGGCAGCCTTTTTCGGCCCGGTGAAGCCCACCGGCCGGGGCGGACGGCTCCCCTCAGGACGGGGAGGCGGGTCCTGGGCCTTTTTGATGGAGAGATTGATGCGGCCGCTGTCATCGATCCCGATGACCTTGACCTTCACCTCCTGGCCTTCCTGCAAATGATCCTTCACGTCATTGACATAGGTGTACGCGATTTCCGAGATATGTACCAACCCGGACTTGCCTTCCGGCAGCGAGACAAAGGCCCCGAACTTGGTGATCCCGGTGACCTTTCCCTCCAGAATAGAACCTACCCCAAACTCCATATGACCCGAATTGTCCTCCCCTGAAAAATTTTCCTCTCTCTCGGCCCCACACACATAGAGCCGTCAATCGGTGAAAATAATGACCTTCTCCCCCGGCGCCGCCAGGTTCAGCTCACTTCTGGCGATGGCCTCCTGCCGGTCGGGGTCGCTGCTGTGGTCGATGGCGTCCCGCAGATCGGCGTTGACCTGGCTCTGCTGTGCCACCTTCCGTTCCATCTCGGCCTGCTCCTCCCGGGCCTCGCTGATCTGGCCCTGAAGCCTTAGAAGACTGACGGCGGAGGCGACGAGCAGGGTGAGGACCACGATCTTGGTGAGAAACCCTGCCTTTTTGATCTGCACCTGCGCCGCCTCCCTTCGCCCGGGCCATCCGGTCCATTTGTCCTATCGTATTTCTTATTCTATACCATTTCAACCGATAATGGAAGAATTTTTTTGTTTTTTTCCAAATTTTTTTCAGCGTCTTTTGGAACCAGCGGACCGGTCTTAGCAGCGCAGACCATAAAAATCCCGCCAGGTCTGCGGCCCACCCCCCTATCAGCAGGGCCAGCCAGCTCAAAAACAGGAAGTAGAGAACTCCGCCAAGAGCCACCCCCGCCATGAGGTAGAAGCGCACCTCTCCATCCCCCGCCGCCACCGAATAGACAAAAAGGGCTGCCACTGCCAAAGGCCAATACAAAAGATCCAGCGCCATCCCCAGCAGTCTCCATCCCAGCCGGCCCCGGAGAAGGCGAAACAGGTCATACACAAGCCCCAGAGCGCCCCCCAGGGCCGCGGCCCCCAGAAAGCTGAGGGCCTGACCGGTCACGGAAACCTCCATAGCTCACCCCAGCAGGCGGGAGAAAAAGCCGCCCCGGCCCCGGCGGGGCTCTTCGTAGGCAAGGGATTCCACCATCCCTTCCACCTTCAGGTCTCCCCCGTCCAAACTCAGCTTCTCAATGTGGAGGCCCTCCCCCCGAACGATGAGCACCCCCTGGGCGGTGTCCATGACGATGGTGTTCTCGTCAAAGCTCTCCACCTCCTCCACTCCGGAGACGGTCAGGCGCTCCCGGTCCTCCAGGATCAGATGGTGGCCCCCTGCGGGCCTTATTTCCTCATAGGGCATGGTATCCCCGCCTTTCTACGTTGATACCACACTATATGGGACAAGGGCCGACCTTATGCTTCCATCCGCTTCAGGCTCCGGCAGAGGGCGGGGGCCACCCCGGTCACCACCGCCACCTTCAAAGCATCGCCGGGAAGATAGACCAGAAGGCCGGTCTTGACAATGGTCCAGACACTAAGGCCCTTTCCCATGTAAACGTTCAGGATCATGCCCATGTAGGGAACGCCGATGAGGTACATCATTGCCAGTCCCGCGATACAGGCCGGGACCACCCGCCGGGGGTCCCCCTTCTCCCCCGCCAGAGCCCCGGTGAGGGCGGCGGCGGGGATCAGGCCCAGCAGGAAGCCGAAGCTGGGCTGGAACACGTAGCCCAGGCCACCGCCCTGGGTGAAGATGGGAAGGCCGATGAGGCCCAGAGCCACGTAGGCCGCCTGGGAGGCCATCCCCCATTTCCAGCCCAGAAGGACCCCCGCCATGACGGTGAACATGTCCTGCATGGTGAAGGACAGGGCTCCAAGGGGGAACCTGAGGAAGGCTCCCACCGCCGTCAGGGCGGCCAGCAGGGCTGCCTGGACCAGCTTTTTGGTGTTTGTTTTCACAGTTGTAAACCTCTTTTCATTTTTGGTTTACAGGAAGGATAGCATATTTTTCTCACATTGTAAACTGAATTTTGATTTTTGTTGACAAGTTTTTCCCGTGGAGGTAAAGTGTAGGAAATGAATGATGAAAGGATGTGCTCTCCATGCTGAAGGACGATGTTTTGCGCCTTCTCTCCTCCGCCCCTGCTCCCCTCTCGGGGGAGGCTATGAGCCGGGAGCTCCATGTGAGCCGGGCCGCCGTCTGGAAGGCCATGGAGTCCCTGCGGGGGGAGGGGTATGGCATCGAGTCCCGGCCCGGGCTCGGCTACCGGCTCCTCTCCTCCCCCGACGTGCTCTCCCCCGGGGCTCTCTGCCGGCCCGGGCAGGGCGTGGGGAACCGGGTGGTGTGTCTGGACGTGACCGACTCCACCAACAACGAGTGTAAACGCCTGGCATCCCAGGGGGCGGAGAGCGGGCTGGTGGTCATCGCCGGGGAGCAGACCGGCGGCAAGGGGCGGCGGGGGCGTTCCTTCCTGTCCCTGCCGGGGAAGGGGCTTTACCTGTCCGTTCTCCTGCGGCCCCAGGTGTCCCTTCAGGAGGTGAGCCAGCTTACCGCCTGGGTGG
>CANPNN010000105.1 GCA_947575475.1 uncultured Pseudoflavonifractor sp. | reverse complement strand
AAGACCCCCACGGCGTTACGAAGTAAGCCGTGGGGGTTTGGTCGTTTTACCGCCATATTCTCGCTCCAAAATCGTAGGGCGGAGGCTTTCCCCCGCCCTACGAAAATCATACGAATATGTAGGGGCGCGCCCCACTTCCACGCAGGGATAGGTTTGCCGGCAGCCGCCAGTCAAACGACTCCGCCTGCCAGAGGGAATTTCAGGTCAGGGCCTTGGGGCCGAAGCCGTGGGGCAGCAGCTCGGAGAGGGGGAGCTTTACAAACTCCCGGTCCCCCCGGCCCACCAGCAGCTCCAGCTCGGGGGCGAACTCGTAGAGCATCTGGCGGCAGGCCCCGCAGGGCCAGCAGTAGTCGGTGGAATCCCCCACCACCGCCAGACGGATGAAATCGTCCCGGTGGCCCTCGCTTACCGCCTTGACAAGGGCGGTGCGTTCGGCGCAGATGGTGGAGCCGTAGGCCGCGTTCTCCACATTGCACCCGGTGAACACAGTGCCGTCGGCGCAGAGCAGGGCGGCCCCCACGGGGAATTTGGAGTAGGGGACATAGGAACGCTTCAGCATGTCATAGGCCAGATCGGCCAGCTCTCGGTCAGTCATGGAGAGACCTCCTTGATTGAAATTTACCAGCTCCAGGTGACTCCCAGCCTGGGGCGCACGTCCAGGTCGATGATCTCCCGGCAGTCGTAGAACTGGATATACTGCTGGAGAGTTTTGCCGCTGTTTCCGCCCCGGAGGGTGGTGCCGTCGGGGTGGAGCCGGTCGCAGATGACGGCGGAGATATCCTGCTTTACATAGGAGAAGGAGTTGATGCCCACGCTGGCGAAGATGCGGAAGCCAAACTCCTGCAGGAACTGAAGCTTGGGACCGGTCTTGTGCCAGTCGTCCCCGTCAGGCCGGGCGCCGTGGGGGTAGAACAGGATCTGGGTGGGCCCCACCAGAGTGCCCACCTCCTCCTGCCAGCGGATGGTGTCCCGTTTCACCCAGGCCAGGTCCACCCGGTCCCCGTTCAGGTTGATGTGGCCCCAGGTGTGGGAGCCAAAATACCAGCCGGTCTCTTTCAATCGGGCAATGATGGGCTTCACCGCATCGATCTCCGCCTGCCGGTTGGCGTCGAAGGCGGGGCGGCGGGGATCGCTGGCAGCGATGTCGATATCGTTCTGGGTCCGGTAGCCCAGGATACCCTGGTAGCCAGTGAGGGACAGGCAGCCCTTGACTCCGTTGGGGGAGAAGTCGGGATGCTCCCGGATGAATTTGTCCAGAATGGTGATGGCGTCCAGATCCTGGGTCAGGAAAGTCTCCTGGGTGTATGGGTCGGTGCACTGAGCCCAGATCTCTCCGTCCTCAGCGAGGACCAGCTTGGAGGTAAAACCCTCCTCCAGCATATAATCATAATAGTTGGTGTCGTCAAAAGAGATGATGAGAGGTTTTTTGCCCTCGGGGACCATAATGGTGTTCCGCTGCATCCGGGGCACGCCGTCCTCGCCCGTGACTTCGCTCCACACCTCGTTCATGTTCACCAGCACGTAGCCCTTCTCATAGACGCTCTGCAGAATTTTGTTGTACTCTTCCACCGTCACCATCCAGTCATCCAGGCCCTTCTTCTGGCTTTCGGAGGAGGGGCAGTCGTGGAAGGCCCATTGGGGATAGGCGATGACCGGGTGGAAGAAGAGGTGCTCCACCACTTGTTCGGGGCCCCAGGCCACCAGGGGTACGGGGGGTGTGGTGATCTCCGGGTCCGGCGTGGGCTCAGGCGTGGGGGTGGGTTCCGGAGTGACGGTCTCTGCCGCGGCGCTCTCGCTGGGGGAGGGTTCCTTGTCCTTGCCGCCGCATCCGGTCAGGTTCAGTGTCAGCAAAAGGGCAAGGCCCAGAGCCAGCGCCCGCTTCCAGGGATATCTCATATCTTTTGTCTCTTCTTTCTCTAAGTTTTGTGGTATCTTCATTATACCGGGAAACAGGTAAAAAACAACTACAAAATGCTTACAAATTATTGAAAGTTGTTACAGTGTGTCCATCGCTCCGGCCGTGAGCGGGGAAGTTTCTTTTTTTTGTTGCAAATTCGGGAAGAATCTGGTAGAATAACCAAAGACAATTTTGCTCACTCCTATATTATTATAGCGGCGGGCTTTCTCAGGAGATGTGCACATGGACAAGAACGCAAAGCAGAAAAGAGCGGAAAAGGCCAAAGCAGAGGAAGCGGCGCTGAACCGCATCCTGTGCTGGATCGTAGGTGGCGTGGCGCTGGAGTTTTTGGTGCTCCTGCTGGCCCGGTATGTGGTATATTACAAGGTGGCGGAGTACACCATCCATGTGGTAGTGAGCACCGCCGCCAAAATTCTGGCAGTGGCGGGCCTTGCCTGTGCCGCCGGAGCGGCCTACTGGTGGAATAGCGCCCGGAAGAGCGGCAAGGGCGTCAACCTGTCCGGCGCCCTGTGCCTTTTTATGTTGGGCCTGTCGGCAAGCTGCTTTGCCACCTGGTTCTTCTATGATCTGGGCATCCGGCTGATGCGGTACGCAGTGCCCGCCGTGGTGGTCCTGGCCCTCATCTATTATCTCTATCAGCGGGAGTTTTTCTTCATCGCCTGCCAGAGCATTCTGGCTCTGCTGGGCGTCTGGCTGTGTGATAAGGGCGCGGGTGGAAGCTATCGGATCATCAGCTATGGCTATGTTGTGGCTGCAGCTGTGTTGCTGCTGTTTTTCGCTTTTCTGTGCCGTAAAGGCCAGGGGGAGAACGGCGTGGTAGAGCTGGGCGGAAGGACCTGGAAGTGCTTTTCCAGGGACGCCAATTACGCTCTTCTCTATGCCGGCGCGGTCATCGCCCTGGTGACCCTCATTGTGGCGGCCATCGGGATATCCCCCATGGCGCTGTATGCGGTGTCGGTGGCCTGGCTGCTCATCATGGCGGTCTATTACACCGTAAAGTTGATGTGAGAACAGGTCTATTGAGAAACAAAGGGAAGCGGCCCGGTGGGAGCATCGGGCCGCTTTTTTGTCCCAGCAACCGGAAGGAAACCTATTGTTGCGCCATAGTTGGTGGAAAAATGGAGCGCTTATGGTATCATTGCGGTATCCTCATGGAGAAAGGGAGAATGAAAATATGCAAATGGGACTAGGAACGCTCCTGATAGGATTGCCGGTTTTGGCGGTCTGGGGCCTCTTTATCTACGTGATCATTCTGGTCATCAGGGCTTTGAAAAAGTATATCAATGGCGGAGACAGCCGGCCGGAGACCGCTGCAGTGCGGAAAAGCCTGGGGGAGGCCATCAAGGCCCGCCGGACGGAGTGCAATATGACCCAGGAGTTCGTGGCCGGGGAGCTGGGGGTGAGCCGCCAGGCGGTGAGCAAGTGGGAGAGCGGCGCCTCCGACCCCAGCACGGCCAACCTGCTGGCCCTGTGCAAGCTGTTTGGGGTCTCGGCGGAGGAGCTGCTGCGGGGGGTAGAATAAAGAGAAAAATTTGTGCTTGACAGAAGCCCTCCTTTTATATATAAAAGGAGGGCTTTTTACGACCACGCAGCGGATCACGAGAGAGATGGTGGTGGAGGCCGCCTTTCGCTGGCCCGGGAGCTCCACTGCTCGGTCCAACTCATCTATACCTGCATCCCTTTTACCTTTTGTATTGATAAGCGTCTCTAAAATTTTCCCATCGTCAAAAGAACGGAATGGGCAGTTACCTGTTGTCAGTAACTGCCCAGCAAATCACCACTTAATGATCTCAAACACCAAACCGAGTAATAAGGCCGAGGAAAATAACAACAGCGCCACCAATACGAAAATCTCGCTTCATCCTCCCCTCGTCATTACCGTATCTCCATTTCCATGTTTCCGGACAAACCGGATGTATAACGAATAGTAAACCAGCAAGAACCCATCCAATGTTTGAAAAAAGACCTTGCTTGAGCAACGTAGACAGAACAAAGCCCAATAATACAATACCAGCAATTAACCAACTTTGTCGCTTGAAAGTTAACCAACTTGCAACCCCTCTCACATTACCCCACCTCTCCATAAATCAATCTTTTGTTGAACTGAGTATATCACGGCCAGGCTTTGGTTTCAAGCCGCTACTGGTGAAATCGCCAGTGCTCGGCTCCATCAATACAAGGGGGAAGCGGCTGGCGGTCTTTGCTGTGGGGGAGCCGGTCCTTTGACGCCTCGGACCGGGAGAGTATCACCTCTACCCTTGGCGGGGCAAAAAAACGAATAAAAGAGGAAAACCGCGCCAAACTATTCCGGAAAGGGAGGCGTGTACCATGGATATGACCAATACGGATTACGGCAAATATGTCAATTCAAAAAGCCAGCCCTCACCCATCGGGAAGAACTGTCTGTGGGCATTCTGCGTGGGGGGCCTGATCTGTACGCTGGGGCAGTTCCTGCTGAATTTTTACCAGAACTCCTGCGGACTGGAGAAGGATGACGCCGCGGCGGCGGTGTCCGTATCTTTGATCCTGCTCTCGGCGGTGTTTACCGGGCTGGGGATCTTTGACAAGATCGCCAAACACGCCGGGGCGGGTACCCTGGTGCCCATCACCGGCTTCGCCAACGCTGTGGTATCCCCGGCTCTGGAGTTTAAAAGCGAGGGCCTTGTCATGGGCGTGGCGGCTAAGATGTTCGTCATTGCCGGCCCGGTGCTGGTCTTCGGTATCAGCGCCAGTGTGCTCTATGGCCTGATCCTGCTGCTATTGGGACTGGCTTAGTCCAAAAGGGCGGAGGGATCCCTCCGCCCTTTTCTTACCACAAAAAATATTTTTAGAAAAATTTCATAAAAGGTATTGACAAAGCAGGGCTATCGTTGTATAGTATAGACAGAAAGAGGTGAGTCCGATGGGCTAACAAGTCCAGCCAGAAGACCCTTTCTGAAAGGGAGAAAAATGTGCTCCCGGCTAAGCGAGATCAGAACCAGCCAGTCCCAAGCAAGAGCAAGTTCCAAACAGTCTCACACAATGTGAGGAAGAGCACAGAAGAGGCTCGACAAAGTTTTCGGTAACAGCCAAGCAAAGGACAGCGACCAGTTCTAAATCTCAGCGTAGCGAACACCCTGCGGAAAGAGAGGTAAACAACATTGGTAGAGCCCAACCAGAAGTGACCCCCCGGTCTCGATGGAAGGCCGGGGGGTGTTGCTATATATAGGCATTTTCTGGCCCCGATTTTATAATATATAGTGGATGCCTTCAAAAGTTGGTTTACCATAATTTGACTGCCGAAAAAAACTTTGAAAAAAGTGAAAAAAGGGCTTGACAAAGTTGAAAGGTAGTGGTATCCTATCAAAGTTCGCAAGCGAAAGCTCCGGCGAACAGGCGTGCACCTTGTAAATTAAACAACGTGAAGACGAAAGAAAACACCAGAAGAGG
>CANPNN010000104.1 GCA_947575475.1 uncultured Pseudoflavonifractor sp. | reverse complement strand
TTGCCACCATTTGCAGAGATATATAAGGTTAGGTCAGAAGTGGGACCATTCTTTGGCCCCTCAAAGAATGGTCTTTCGCTTTCACGCACATAGCAAATTTGCTCTCACCCACCAATCAAACGGTATCACATACAAAATTTCCACAGAAAGGAGGCTCCCTATGCTGAAGCTGTTGTTGGGCCGGTCTGGTACGGGTAAGACTACCGCCCTTTTGAAGACTATGGCTCGGGAAGCGGAGAAGCGCCCTCAGCTGCTGATCGTTCCGGAACAGCACTCCCATGATTCCGAGCGGCGGCTGTGCGCCGTGGCGGGGAATTCGGTGAGCCTTCATGCCGAGGTGCTGTCCTTTACACGCCTTGCCAGCCGGGTCTTTTCGGTGGCGGGGGGGCTGGCGGAGCCTACCCTGGATCCGGGGGGGCGGCTGCTGCTGATGGATATGGCCCTGCGGTCGGTGGCAGACAGGCTGAAGGTATACGCCCGGCCCTCCCGGCGGCCGGAATTCCTCTCCCAGCTGGCCGCCACGGTGGACGAGTGCAAGTCCGCCGCCATCTCCCCGGGACAGCTTCTGGAGGTGTCGGAGAGCGCGGAGGGGGAGACGGGGGATAAATTTTACGACCTGTCCCTGATCCTGGGGGCCTATGAGGCCTACTGCGGGCAGAGGGGGGCGGACCCCCGGGACCGGCTGACCAAGCTGGCCCAGGCCCTGGAGGCCTGCCCCTGGGCCCGGGGCAGAGACGTGTATCTGGACGGGTTCACCGACTTTACCGCCCAGGAGCGGCTGGTGCTGGAGCAGCTGTTCCGGCAGGCCGCCTCGGTGACGGTGGCCCTCACCTGCGACAGGCTGGAGGGGGGCGAGGAGGACGTGTTCGCCCCCGCCCGCCGCACCGCCCACAGGCTGCTGGCCCTGGCCCGGAAGGCGGGGGTGGGTGCGGAAGTCGAGGTACGGACGGTGAAAGGGCCTGTTTCGGAGGGGATCGACCGGATAGAGAGGCAGCTTTTTGAGCCGGCGCCCGCCCCCTTTGACGGGGTCCCCGCCGGGGTGGAGCTTTACCGGGCGGTAAGCCCCTGGTCTGAGGTGGAGCGGGCCGCGGCGGAGTTGGCCCGCCTGGTTCGGGAGGAGGGCTACCGCTGGCGGGACCTGGCGGTGACGGCCCGGAGCATGGAGCGATACGGTCCCCTCATCTCCCTCCTCTTTCCACGGTATGGGGTCCCGGTGTTTCTGGCCCGGATGGACGATGTGCTCCAAAAGCCCATCCTGGCCCTCTGCACCGCCGCCCTGGACGCGGTGGCGGGGGAGTACCGCTATGAGGATATGTTCCGCTATCTGAAGACCGGCCTTACCGGGGTCGGGATGGAGGAGGTGGACCGGCTGGAGAACTATGTGCTCAAATGGGAGCTGCGGGGGAGCGCCTGGAGCCAGCAAAAGCCGTGGGACAAGCATCCGGGGGGCTACGGCCTTTCCTGGAGCGAGGGGGACAGGAGGGCGGTGGCCGCCCTGGATCAGGTGCGGCGCAAGGTCTGCACCCCCCTGGAAAAGATGCGGCAAACAAAGGAAAAGACGGGGGAGGGCCTGTCCATGGCTCTCTATGGCTTTTTGGAGGAGATCGGCCTGGCCCAAAGGCTTACCCAGCGGGCCGGGGAGCTGCGGGAGGGGGGCGAGGCTGCCCTTGCCGCTGAGTATGAGCAGCTCTGGCAGATCCTCTGCTCCGCCCTGGAGCAGTGCGCCGGACTGCTGGGGGACACCCCCATGGACTGGGAGGAGTTTTCCCGCCTTTTCCGGCTGGTGCTGAGCCAGTATCAGGTGGGGGCCATCCCTGTCTCCCTGGACCGGGTGACGGCGGGGGAGATGCCAAGGCTTGCCCACAAGCACTGCAAGGCGCTCTACATTCTGGGGGCGGACGACAGCCAGTTCCCCGCCGCTGCCCCCTCTCCGGGCCTGCTGGGGGACGAGGACCGATCTTTGCTGGCCTCCTTTGGGCTGGAGAGCGCCCCCAGGCTCACCGACAAGCTGTGGCGGGAGCTGACCATCCTCTACGAGACCTGCGCCCTGCCTGCGGAGAGGCTCATTGTCAGCTATCCCGGCGCGGGGACGGCGGGGGAGGAGAGGCGGCCCTCCCTGCTGGTGAAACGGCTGCGGGCCCTGTTTCCCGACCTGCCTCTGTTGGATGGGCGCAGGGAGGGGGACGGTTTCCGGCTCACTGCCCCCCGGCCTGCCCTGGAGGCGGCTGGGAGGGAGAGAGAGGCGGCGGAGGCTCTGAAGGGCCTGGCTGAATACGCCCCCCTGGTGGAGCGGATGGAGCGGGCGGCCGGTCTGGAGCGGGGGAGCCTGACCCGTCCCACGGTGGAGGCCCTGTACGGCAGGCGGGCGTCCATGTCCGCCTCCCGGATGGACAAGTATAAGTCCTGCCACTTCTCTTATTTCATGCAGTACGGCCTGAAGGCCCGGCCCCGGAAGGCCGCCGGGTTTGAGGCACCCGAGTACGGCACCTTTGTCCACTATGTGCTGGAGCACGTCCTGCGGGAGCGGAAGGACAAGGAGCTGCCCACCCGGGAGCAGGTATCGGCGGTGGTGGAGCGGTACGTCAACGAGGAGCTGGGAGGACTGGCCGGGGAGACGCCCCGGTTCCGCTACCTCTTCCGCCGGCTGGAGAAATCGGTCTACGCCGTGGTGGAGAACGTGTGTCAGGAGCTATCCCGGTCCGACTTTGTCCCCCTGGCCTTTGAGTTGGGCTTTGGCGGAAAGGAGGGGACCCTGCCTCCGGTGGAGTTGGAGGCGGACGGGATCACCGTGTCGGTCTCCGGCTTTGTGGACCGGGTGGACGGCTGGGAGAAGGACGGCAAGCTGTACCTGCGGGTGGTGGACTATAAGACGGGGCGGAAGTCCTTTGACCTTACCGACGTGCAAAACGGCCTGGGGCTGCAGATGCTCCTCTACCTCTTTACCCTGAAGGATAAGGGAAAGGCCCTTTTTGGAAAGGAGATCGTCCCCGCCGGGGTGCTGTATCTCCCGGCCCGGGAGGCCCTGGTGGCGGGGAGCCGCGCCATGACCGAGGCGGAGCGGCAAAAGGCGGTGGATAAACAGCTCGCCCGCAAGGGCCTGGTGCTGGGTGAGAGCGACGTGCTGGAGGCCATGGAGCACGTGGAGGGGGACTATCGGTTCCTTCCCTTGCGCCTGCGCTCTTCGGGGACTACGGGGGAGGCCCTGGTCACCGCCGAGCGGCTGGGCAAGCTGGAGCGGCACACCCGCCGCATCCTGGGGGAGGTGGCGGAAGAGCTGGCGGCGGGGAATATCGCCGCCGACCCCTTTTGGCGGGGGCCCAAGCAGAATGCCTGCCAGTACTGCGACTACGCCGCCGCCTGCCAGTTCCGGGAGGGGCGGGGCGGAGACAGGAAGCGCTGGCTTCCCAAGGTGGACCCGGAGGAATTCTGGGAGGGGATGGAATGATGGGCGGGCCCTTTCTGCCGTCAGGCGGAACCGTCAAGAAAGCTCCCGGAGGAGGCCCGGAAAAGTGGATAAAAGAGCGTCCGGCCCTGAGCCTGAAATGGTCGCTTCTATACAGGATGACCGGTACGCTGTGGATGGGGCTTGGCGACCACCTGTTCAACAACGCCGTCGCCACAAATATGTTCCACGTGATCTCCCAAAATGAGGCGGACAGTATGCAGGTCGTGAGGGTCTTCATAGGGCAGACCCTGTCCTTTTTCCTTGTGGCTGCATATGCCCAAAAAGCGAAAAAAAGCATTTCCTGAAGAGAGGAGGCGTTCCCATGGCCTTTCAACTGACACCTGACCAAAAAGCCGCGGTGGAGAGCCGGGGGGGCGGACTGCTGGTCTCCGCCGCCGCCGGATCGGGCAAGACCCGGGTGCTGGTGGAGCGCCTTCTGTCCCGGGTGGAGGAGGGGGCGGACATCGACCGTTTCCTGGTCATCACCTACACCAAGGCCGCCGCCGCCGAGCTCCGGGGCCGCATCGTCGCTGAGCTTGCCGGCCGGCAGGCCCTCCGGCCCAACGACGCCGCCCTCCGCCGGCAGGCGACGTTGGTGTATAAGGCCCAGATATCCACCATCGACGCCTTCTGCGCCCAGTTCCTCCGGGAGGAGGGGCACCGGCTGGACCTGGACCACGACTTCCGGCTCTGTGACGAGAATGAGGCGGCGGTCCTGATGGGAGAGGCCCTGGGCGACGTGCTGGACAGGCGGTATGAGACCATCGTCCCCGGGTCCGACTTCGCCCTTTTGGTGGACACCATGTCTGCCGGCCGGGACGACAGCCGCCTGGTGGAGATCGTGCTGGATGTGCGGGGAAGAGTCCAGAGCCACCCCGACCCGGCACGGTGGCTGGACGGGCAGGAGAGAGCCTTTGCCCTGGAGGGAGCGGTCGATGTGGGGGAGACCCCCTGGGGCCGGCTCCTCCTCACCGACGCCCGCCGCCAGGCGGACTACTGGGCGGGGCGGATGGCGGGTCTTCTGGACCTGGCCCAGGGGGACGAGGTGCTGGAAAAGGCATACGGCCCCAGTCTTCAGGCCACCATGAACAGTCTGCTGGCCCTCTCTGCCGCCACCGGCGGGGGCTGGGACAAAACGGTGGAGAAGGCCCGGGTGGAGTTCCCCCGGCTGGGGGCGGCCCGGAATGTGGAGGACGAGGGCGCCCAGGAGAGGATCAAGACCCTCCGGGACCAGTGCAAAAAGCGCATGGAGAAGCTCTCCGCTCTTTTCGCCGACACCTCCGGGGGACTTTTGGAGGATATGGCGGCGGTCTACCCCGCCATCCGGGGCCTGTTCGCCCTGGTCCGGGACTTTGAATCGGCTTACGCCGCCCTGAAGCGAAAGCGGGGCGTACTGGATTTCTCCGATCTGGAGCACCTGGCTGCCAAGCTGCTGGTGGGGGAGGACGGCTCCCCCACCGACCTGGCCCGCCGCTGGGGGAGCAGGTATGAGGAGGTCATGGTGGACGAGTACCAGGACACCAACGCCGTCCAGAACGCCCTTTTTGACGCGCTGACGGACGGGGGGAGGAACCTTTTCATGGTGGGGGATGTGAAACAGTCCATCTACCGCTTCCGCCTGGCTGACCCCACCATTTTCCTGAAGAAATACCTCTCCTACGCCCCCGCCGCCCGGGCGGGGGAGGGGGAGCCACGCCGGGTGCTCCTGTCCCAAAACTTTCGCTCCCGCCCCCAGGTGCTGGAGGGGGTCAACTACCTCTTTCGGGCGGTGATGAGCGAGACCTTTGGGGAGATGGCCTACGCCGACGCGGAGGCTCTGGTCCCCGGCGGCGCCTTCCCGGAGAGCGGCGGGGACTACTCGGTGGAGCTGGACCTGCTGGACGGCTCCACCTTGGAGGAGGGGGAGGGCCCCAA
>CANPNN010000103.1 GCA_947575475.1 uncultured Pseudoflavonifractor sp. | reverse complement strand
CACCGGGATCCCAGCAAGAAGCCTTTCACCATCGTTATGCCGCCCCCCAACGTGACAGGCCAGCTCCATATGGGCCACGCCATGGACTGTACCCTCCAGGACATCCTCATCCGCTTCAAGCGGATGGAGGGCTATGCCGCCCTCTGGGTCCCCGGCACCGATCACGCCGGCATCGCCACCCAGGCCAAGGTGGAGGAGAACCTCCGGGAGACCGAGGGCCTTTCCCGCTACGACCTGGGCCGGGAGAAGTTCCTGGATCGGGTTTGGGACTGGAAGCACAAGTACGGCGCCCGTATCGTGGAGCAGCAGAAGAAGCTGGGCGTCTCCTGCGACTGGGACCGGGCCCGGTTCACCATGGACGAGGGTCTTTCCAAGGCCGTCCGCCATGTGTTTGTGAGCCTTTATGATAAGGGCCTTATCTACAAGGGCTCCCGGATCATCAACTGGTGCCCTCACTGTGTCACCGCTCTCAGCGATGTGGAGGTGGAGTATCAGGACAAGCCCGGCCATCTCTGGCACATCCGCTATCCTATCCAGGGGGAAAAGGATAAGTACGTTATCGTAGCAACCACCCGGCCTGAGACCATGCTGGGTGACACCGGTGTGGCGGTAAACCCCAATGACGGGCGCTATACCGATGTCGTGGGCAAGAAGTGCATCCTTCCCCTGGTGGGCCGTGAGATGCCCATCGTGGCCGACGAGTACGTGGACCTGGAGTTCGGCACCGGCTGTGTGAAGATGACCCCCGCCCACGACCCCAACGACTTTGAGGTGGGGCTCCGCCACAACCTGGAGACCATCCGGGTCCTGGACGACAGTGGAAAGGTGGTGGAGGGCTATGGAAAGTACTCCGGAATGGACCGGTACGAAGCCCGGAAAGCCATTGTCCGCGACTTGGAGGACCAAGGCTTCCTGGTGAAGGTGGAGGACCACCAGCACAACGTGGGTACCTGCTCCCGCTGTCACCACGATGTGGAGCCTCTGATCTCCGCCCAGTGGTTCGTGAAGATGGAGCCCCTGGCCAAGGAGGCCCTCCGGGTGGTAAAGGAGGGGGAGACCAAGTTTGTCCCCGACCGGTTCTCCAAGACCTATATCAACTGGATGGAGAACGTCCGGGACTGGTGTATCTCCCGTCAGCTTTGGTGGGGCCACCGGATCCCCGCCTGGACCTGTGACGAGTGCGGCAAGCTCACCGTCTCAGAGACCGACCCCACCGAGTGTTGCCACTGTGGAAGTAAGCACATTCACCAGGAGGACGATGTGCTGGATACCTGGTTCTCCTCCGCCCTGTGGCCCTTCTCCACCCTGGGGTGGCCGGGAGATACGGAGGACTTCAAGTATTTCTATCCCACGGACGTGTTGGTGACGGGCTATGATATCATTTTCTTCTGGGTGGCCCGGATGATCTTCTCCGCCTGTGAGCACACGGGGAAGCCTCCGTTCCACACCGTCCTCATCCACGGCCTGGTCCGGGACGACAAGGGCCGGAAGATGTCCAAGTCTCTGGGCAACGGGGTGGATCCCCTGGTGGTGGCCGAGCAGTACGGTGCCGACGCTTTGCGGTTCAATCTGGTGACGGGCAACTCTCCCGGTAACGATATGCGTTTCCTCCCCGAGCGGTGCGAGGCCATGCGGAACTTTGCCAACAAGATCTGGAATGCCAGCCGCTTTGTGCAGATGAATCTGACCATCGACAAGGTGGAGCTTCCCAAGGAGTTGACCCAGGAGGACAAATGGATCCTCTCCAAACTCAATGCCCTCATTCCCGGGGTCACCGAGAACATGGACGCCTACGAGCTGGGCGTTGCCGCTCAGAAGGTCTATGACTTTATCTGGGACGATTTTTGCGATTGGTATATCGAGTTTACCAAAGCCCGGCTCCAGGGGGAGGATCAGACCGCAAAGGAGAATGCCCAGAATGTGCTGTGCTATGTCCTCATTGAGACCCTGAAGCTCCTCCATCCCTTCATGCCCTTCCTCACGGAGGAGATCTGGCAGTCCCTGCCCCACGAAGGGGATTACCTGATGCTCCAAAAGTGGCCGGAGCAGCGGGCGGAACTGAACTTCCCTGCCGAGGAGAAGGCGGTGGACCTGCTTATTGATGTGACGAGGGCTATCCGGGGCAAGCGGGCAGAGCTGAACGTGCCTCCCTCTAAAAAGGCCCATCTTACCATCTCCACTTCCGAAACAGACGTTTTCACCCAAGGCGTCCCTCTCCTCAAGCGCCTGGCCTACGCCAGCGATGTGACGGTGGTAGGCGTAGCGGAAGGTCCTTCCAGCGGGGAGGCCGCCGCCCAAGGCCTGGTGGAGGTCATCACCCACGCTGCCCGGGTCTTTATGCCTCTGGCGGAGCTGGTGGATCTGGAGAAGGAGAAGGCACGGGTCCAGAAGGAGTTGGGGCAGAAGAAGGGGCAGTTGGCGGGTCTGGAGGCCAAGCTGTCCAACCCCGGCTTCCTCTCCAAAGCCCCAGAGCAGGTGGTGGCCGCGGAAAAGCAGCGGTGTGAGGAGCTGAAGGCCCTCATTGCCAAGCTGGAGGAGTCAGCCGCCGCCATGGGCTGAGCTGTAATCATTTGAAAGCTTTTGTCATAATTTTGTTGTTGTGTCTTTGCAAAAGAGCGGATAGAATAGGAGAAGGAGAGAGGGATCGTCCGCCCGAAGGAGGGGCGTATCCATGAAAAAACGTCTCATATTCCTATCTTTTGCCGCTTTGACGCTTGTCCTGGCGGCCTGCGGTCGGCCAGCGGAGGAGGTAACGCCTTCTCCGGCGAACACTCCTGCTCCTGACCCTACGGTCATGGCGACCGCCACCGCCGCCCCGACTGTGACGGTCACTGCGGTCCCTGCCGGGACCCCGACGCCCGAGCCTGCTCCAGTGGAGGTCACAGTACAGCCAACTCCGGCCCCAACGGTCGCTCCTACGCCTATAGTAGTTCCTGTGCCGTCCCCCACCCTTGCTCCGACTCCAGAGCCACCGCCCACCCTTCCTCCGGAGGAAGCCCCCCTCCCGGAGCCGGTTCCCTCTGAGGAGCCCGAGCGTCCCAGTGACGAGATGGTGCTGGAGGCCTTCCGGGATGCGGAGGAAATATATAACTGGTGCTATTATACCGATTTCCCCAAAGACAGGGAGGACGTTCTGCTTCGCCCCAATGGGGAATATCACCGTGTCCTCCATCCGGAGCTGAACAGCGTTGACGAGCTGCGCTTCTATCTCAAGACCCTCTTTTCTGATGAGCTTGTAGACGCTTTGGTGGGGAGTGTGGAGTATCCCAAGTTTTTGGATGGGGAGAATGGGGGCCTTTACGTCTATGATATTGACGGGAGGCCGGACGACTATGGACCCAAAGAGCGGACCTCGTTATTGGTGATTTGGTCGGAGGAGGAGCCCGTGCGCTGTACGGTTCAGGTAGTGCAAAGGACAGGTTATCCAGAGGAGGAAGCGGAACAGACCTATGAATTTCCCTACCAGAAGGTAGGAGACAAATGGGTCTTTACTGATTTTGATCCTACGTTCTGACAAAAAATAACGTGCGGACAGGCTATAATCACGGTATACCAAATTTTGGTATACCGTGATTTTTTATGTCTGCGAAAGAGAGGGGAAGCATATGCCGGTAGATTGTTTAGAGGTAGGCCAGACCCTGACAGCCAAGATCGCCGGGGAGGTGGATCACCACGCCGCCAAGGATCTGATGATCCAGCTGGGCCGGGAGATCGACACGGTCCTGCCCCAGGCCCTGGAGCTGGACCTGGGCGGAGTCAGCTTTATGGATTCCTCCGGGATCGCCGTGGTCCTGCGGACCTGGAAGCGGATGAAGGAGTTGGGGGGCGGTATGACCCTCCGCACCGTGCCGCCTCAGGCTGCCAAGGTGCTGAAAGCTGCCGGGGTGGACAAGCTCATACCCTTTATAGATTAAGGAGGAGTACATATGAAGCCGATCAACGAGGCCAAACTGACCTTTCTCAGCCGCAGCGCCAACGAGGGCTTTGCCCGGACGGCGGCGGCCTGCTTCGCCGCCCAACTGGATCCCACCCTGGATGAGGTCAACGACATCAAGACCGCTGTCAGCGAGGCGGTGACCAACTGTATCGTCCACGCATACCCGGATTCTCTGGGGACTGTGGTCATGCGCCTGAGGCTTTTTGAAGACAACACCCTGGAGATCGTTATCAAGGACTCTGGGGTGGGTATCCCTGATGTGGAGAAGGCCCGGAAGCCCCTCTACACCACCGGGGGAGCGGACCGCTCGGGGATGGGCTTCACCATTATGGAGAGCTTTATGGACGCGTTGAAGGTCCGCTCTGTACAGGGAAAGGGCACCACTGTGACCATGCGCCGCCGGGTATCCCGGCGGCTGGGCGGTTGAGCGGGGCCGCCCTGCCGTTGCTGGAGGCCGCCCGGGAGGGGGATAATGATGCCTGTGGCCGTCTGTTGGAGGAAAATTCCGGCCTCGTCTGGAGCGTGGTGCGCCGCTACTTTGGTAGGGGGGTGGACCCGGAAGATCTGTACCAGCTTGGCTGTCTGGGTTTTGTGAAGGCGGTGCGGGGCTTCGATCCCGCCTTCGGCTGTCAGTTTTCCACCTACGCCGTCCCCAAGATCGCCGGGGAGATCCGGCGATTCCTTCGGGACGATGGAGCGGTAAAGGTGAGCCGGGGCCTCCGGGAACGTGGGGGCAGTATTCAAAGGGCGCGGGACAAGCTTCAGACAGATCTGGGGCGGGAGCCTACCCTCTCAGAACTGGCGGTGGAGACCGGCCTGGAGCCGGAGGACATTGCCGCTGCCGAGACCGCCAACGCCCCCGTGTCCTCCCTCCAGATGGATCTGGGAGATGGCTTTACCCTGGAACAGGTTATGGGAGACGGGGGAATGGAGGAGGGAGTCCTGGAGAAGATGGCGCTCCGGGAGGCCATCGCTGCCCTCTCAGACCGGGAACGGCAGGTGGTGGAACTTCGTTACTTCCGCTGTCTCACCCAGGACAAGACGGCAAAAATTCTGAAGGTGAGTCAGGTCCAGGTCTCCCGAATTGAGCGAAAAGCCATGGAGCACCTGCGAAAAATACTGTTGGAATAGGAAAAAAAGGGAACCTTCGGGTTCCCTTTTTCGTCTAAAAAAGGTATAATAGAATTACCATAAAAAGGAGGAAGTGTATTCCATTGAAGGATATTCTATATATCGTGGTACCCTGCTACAACGAGGAGGAGGTCCTGCCCGAGACCTCCAAGCGGCTGAAGGAAAAGGTGGAAAGCCTTGTCAGCCAGGGAAAGGTGAGCGAAAAGAGCCGTATCCTCTTTGTCAATGACGGCTCCAAAGACCGGACCTGGGAACTGATATCATCTCTCCATCAGACTGACCCCATCTTTTCC
>CANPNN010000102.1 GCA_947575475.1 uncultured Pseudoflavonifractor sp. | reverse complement strand
AAAAAGTTTCCCTTGTTTCAGCCCATAAGGGCAAAAACAAGGGAAATTACATAAGGTTGAACATTTAATCAGCTGAAAGCCTTGATATATCAGAGTTTTAAGAGGATTTGACAGATAAACCGGAATTTTTCGATCCGATTATAGCACAGGACTCCTGTTATTTCAATGTGCTTTTGTGGAAACCGCCGAAGTTATATCCCAGCAACACTTTTCTGAAAAGGGACATGGATTTTCCCATCTTGCCACTGTCCTTTTTTTATGTTAGAATGACTTGATATGTCAAAATCTCCCCAAGGTGGTGGATATATGGCGGAAAAAATCAATGGGCGGGTAGCATATGCCGACCTTTTGCGGGTGTTCGCCTCCTTCGCCGTGATCGTATGTCACCTGGCCAGCAGGCAGATCTCCGTTGTGGCGGTCGGCTCCCAAAGCTGGCAGATATTCAACCTCTACAACGCCCTGGTCCGTTGGTGTGTGCCTGTGTTCGTCATGCTGTCAGGCATGTTCATGCTGGACCCCAAGAAAGGGCTGCCTCTTCCAAAGCTGCTGTTTCACAACTGTCTGCGGATCGTCGTCTGCCTCATGTTCTGGGGCGGGGTATACGCCGTTACGGGCTACTGCATAGACGGGGGGCGGTTCACCTGGCAGGGACTCTGGAATGCCATTTTGAACGCTCTGCGGGGAGACACCCGGTATCACCTGTGGTTCCTCTATATGATCCTGGGGCTTTATTTGATCACCCCTATCCTCCGGGCCTTTTGCCGGGGGGCTTCCCGGGGGGATTTCCACTGGTTTTTTCTCATCGCATTTCTCTTTGCCTCGGTGATCCCCACCGCCTTTCAGCTTTGGCCCCGGGCGGATATCATGCCTGTCCTGAAATTGTGGTATGAGCGGCTGGATATCCAGCTTGTGATGGGCTATGTGGGCTACTATGTGGCGGGGTGGTATTTGCGGGAATATACCTTGAGCCGTATCGCGGAAGCGCTTATCTACGTATTCGGCATCATTGGGGCCACTATCACCGTCTGGGGCACCAGCGTTCTGTCCCATTCGGCGGGGCGCTTGGTGGAGACCCTGTTCAGCTTTTTCTCTCCCAACGTGGTCTGCTTCTCCATCGCCATCGTGGTGCTGTTCCGCTATGTGCTGGGGGTCAGCGAGGAGCGTTCCCGCCGCCAGCGGCTGAGCGGTGTGGCCCAGGTGGCTTTTGGGATCTACCTGATCCACGACCTGTTCCTTACTCTGATGAATTTCCTGGGCGTCTCCGTCCTTTCCTTCGCCCCGGTGGCCTCCGTTCCGCTGCTGGCCATGGCGGTGTTCCTGTGCTCCTTTGCCGTGGCCTGGCTCATCCACTGGCTGCCCTTTATCGGGCGTTGGTTGACATAATTTTTCTTGCTCTATCCCAAGGCAGTTGACAGTCCATCATTTCACACAGAAAGGAGGGCGCACCCAGGATGCTGTTTTCCAGCCCCACGTTCTTGTTCCGGTTCCTGCCCTTTGTGCTGGTCGGTTACTATCTTTTCCTGCGGGGGATGCGGCGGGGACAGAATCTGTTCCTGCTGGTGTGTTCCCTCTATTTCTATGCCTGGGGGGAACCCCGTTTTCTGCCCGTTATGATACTGTCCATCGGTATGAACTACGGCTTTGGACGGTGGGTCTACCGCCAGAAATTCCGGGGGAGATCCCTTCGCCTGCCTGTGGGAACAGCGGTGGCGGGCAACCTGACCCTGCTCTTCCTGTTCAAGTATCTGGTCTTTACCATCGAGTCCCTGAACGGCCTGGAACTGGGATTAAAGGTCCCCGTCATCGACCTGCCTGTCGGTATCTCCTTCTTCACCTTCCAGGCCTTGAGCTATGTGCTGGACGTGGCCATGGGCAAAACGGAGGTCCAGCGCTCCCCTCTTACGCTGGGCCTTTATATCTCCTTCTTCCCCCAGCTTATCGCAGGGCCTATCGTGAAATACTCCGACGTGGCCCAGCAGATCGCAAGCCGGACCGAGTCCTGGGCGGATTTTTCCGCCGGCTGTTCCCGGTTCCTGATCGGTCTGGGGAAAAAAGTGCTGCTGTCCAATCAGATGGCGGTGGTAGTGGACCGGGTGTTCGCCTGCGACCCCGCCGCCCTCTCCACTCCTATGGCCTGGCTTGGGTCGCTGTGCTACACATTTCAGCTTTACTACGACTTTTCCGGCTATTCCGATATGGCCATCGGCCTGGGGCTCATGTTCGGCTTCCACTTCCGGGAAAATTTCGACCACCCCTACGCCTCCAGGAGCATCACCGAATTCTGGCGGCGGTGGCATATCTCCCTGGGAGCCTGGTTCCGGGACTATGTGTATATCCCCCTGGGAGGCAACCGGGTGGGCGTACTCAGGCACATCTGCAACCTTTTTGTGGTGTGGCTCCTGACAGGGCTATGGCACGGGGCCAACTGGACCTTTGTGCTGTGGGGGCTTTTCTACTTTTTCCTGCTTTGTGTGGAGAAATATCTCCCCCTCGTGAAGAAACTGCCCTCTCTGCTGGGCCGGACCTACACCCTTCTGGCGGTGAATTTTCTATGGATGCTCTTCCGGGCGGACACGGTGGAGTATGCCGGACAGTTTTTCCTCACTATGCTGGGGCTGAATGGAACGGGAGTCCTCGACCCCGCCTGTGGTCTTTACCTGGCGGAGAACGCCGTTTTTTTGGGGCTGGCGCTGCTTTTTTCCTTTCCCTTTGCCCCGTGGTGCCGGGAAAAGCTGGAGAAATTCCGGCCTTTTGGCCAGAACCTGTCCCTGCTGTGGGACCTTCTGTACGCCGCGGGTCTTATGTCCGTGGGGATCTTGTGCGTATGCTATCTGGTGAAGGGAACTTATAATCCCTTTATTTATTTTCGATTTTAGTTTTTCACTTTTAGAAAGGGGGTGTTCCCATGACCTCACGCCGTAACACCTGCACCGCGGTGCTGTTCCTCTGCGGTCTGCTTGCCGCCGTCATTTATCTGGGGCTTGGGGCCATCCCGGAAGTCCGGGGATTTGCCGAGGTCCAACGACCCTCCCGCTCCACCCGGCCTGACAAGCCCCTGATCTTAGCGCAGGCGGAGGCGGAGGAAAAAGCAGGCCCCGCCATGGTTCGCACTGGGGTCCGACCCATGCGAAAGTCTCTTGGCATCTGCCTCCCCTCCTACGAAGAGGCTATGGACGCCCTCACCCAATTTACTGAGGAGGCCGACTCTGCCATCAATACGCAGCTGGACCGGGATCATCTGTTTATTGAGCTATACGGCGCCACCCAGCGGCTTATGGGCCGCCGGGTGGTGGAGGACGCCGACCCCCAGTACACCGTCATTCGGCTGGAAAACGGCTATCTCACTTTTTCCGACCCCGACGGGGAGCAGGTGGATATGTCCGTCCGGGCGGAGGAGATGGTGGAATTTGTCCAACGGGTGAAAAAAGAGTACAAGACCCCCGTTCTCTATGTCCAGGCCCCTTCCAAGCTCAGCGTCAGCACCCTTCCCGACGGATTGGAGGACTATACGGAGGCTGAGGCCGACCAGTTCCTGGCCCTTTTGGAGAAAGCCAAGGTAGACACCTTGGATCTGCGTCCCGCCTTCCGGGAGGCGGCGGAAACGAACCCGGACACAGCGGCTGAGCTCTTTTTCCACACCGACCACCACTGGACCCCCGCCGGAGCCTTTCTGGGGTATCAGATCCTCTGCGAAAAGCTGGAAAAAAGCTACCGCTTTCAGATCGATGAGGACCTTACCGACCCGGACACTTACAATAAATATAACTTTGAAGAGGTCTTTTTGGGCTCCCAGGGCCGCCGGGTGGGGGAGGCCTACACCGGACTGGATGACCTGGAGATCTGGTCACCCAAGGAACTCACCCACTTTGTCTACTCGGTACCCATCATCGGCCTCAAACGGGAGGGGCCCTTTGTCACCAGCCTCCTGTTCCCGGAACGGCTGGCCCATGTGGACCTCTATAACGACAACCCCTATGCCATCTATGCCGGGGGGGACTACCTTCTGTCCCGGGCTGTAAACCAGGATCTCCCCGACGGCAAACGTATCCTGATCCTCCGCGACTCCTTCGGCTGCGGCCTGACCCCCTTCCTGTCCATGGCCTGCGGGGAAGTGATGGCCATGGATCCCCGGCAGTTTAACGGCAACCAGGACATTATGATGCACTACATCGACTGGCTGGAGCCCGACCTCATCATCGTGATGAACACCACCGGGTCCCTCCGGGTGGAGAAACTGTTCCCTTATCTGCCCACGGCGCGGGCCAATGCACTGGAGCAAAAGCGGTCGGGACAGGACGAAAACTGACGGAGGACGGGCCCTTTCCGGCCCGTCCTCTTTGTCATTTTTATATCTTTTCTCTTTTTCCATCCATCTTTTCCCTCTATTTTGGTGATTTTGCCGCTTTTCAAGGTGCATAGAATATAGTATTATTTGCCCCAATGAGCGCATCTTTTTCATCAGAATATTTTCCGCGCTCCTTGCTTCGGAGGTAATCAAACTTTATGAATACAAGAAAAACCAAGATCATCTGCACCCTGGGTCCCGCTGTGGACAGCGAGGAGATGCTCCGCAAGCTCATCCTTGCCGGCATGAACTGCGCCCGCTTCAACTTTTCCCACGGCACCCATGAAAGCCATCTGGCCACCTACGAGCGGCTGTGCCGGGTCCGGGACCAGCTGGGCCGGCCTGTGGCCGCTCTGCTGGACACCAAGGGGCCGGAGATCCGTATCCGCTCCTTCAAGAACGGACCCATCACCCTCGTTGAGGGCCAGAGCTTCACTCTGTCCACTTGGGAGGGAGAGGGGGACGAGAACTGGGTCAGCGTCACCTATGAAAACCTGCATAACGAGGTCCAGCCCGGCACCCGCATCCTCATCGACGACGGGCTGGTGGAGCTGCGGGTGGAGTCCATTGAGGCAGAGCAGATCCACTGCACCGTGATCTCCGGCGGACCGCTGAGCAACAACAAGAGCATCAACATTCCCGACACCAAGATACAGCTTCCCGCCCTTACCGAGAAGGACCGGTCCGACCTGCGCTTTGCCGCCGAGCACGACTTTGACTTCGTGGCGGCCTCCTTTGTCCGCAAGGCCCAGGATGTGCTGGACATCCGGGAGGAGCTGGATAAGTGGGGCGGCGAGGGAGTGCGTATCATCGCCAAAATCGAGAATCAGGAGGGCGTGGACAACTTTGACGAGATCCTCGCCGCCGCCGACGGCGCTATGGTGGCCCGGGGCGACCTGGGAGTGGAGATCCCCGCCTACGAGGTGCCCATCATCCAGAAGGACATGATCGCCAAATCCTCCGCCGCCGGAAAGAACGTGGTCACCGCCACCCAGATGCTGGACTCCATGATCCGCAACCCCCGCCCCACCCGGGCCGAGGTCAGCGACGTGGCCAA
>CANPNN010000101.1 GCA_947575475.1 uncultured Pseudoflavonifractor sp. | reverse complement strand
TGGCTCCGGTGGAGGAGGCGGTGGAGGGGTCGTAGTTGTCCCCCTCCTTATAATTTTTCTCGATGACGGTGCCGGTGATGGGGGAGGTGATGGTATAGTCCTCCAGACTGTCCTGGGTCCGCTCCAGGCTGTCCTGGGCATTGCGCAGGGCCAGGCGGGCGTTTTCCAGCTGGATGGCGGCGGCGTCGATCTGGTCCTGCATCTTGGTCTCCTTGAATTCGCCCACCAGCTGGCCGTCATAGACCCGGTCGCCCTCGTTCAGGGTGAGGGTCTGAAGCTCGCCGGAGTATTTGGCGAGGAGCTGCTTGCGCTCGCCGTACTGGAAGGTTCCGGAGGCGGAGGAGGCCACATCCCCCACGGCGGCGGAGCCCATGGAGGTATCGGAGAGGGCGCCGGGGTTTTGGACGGTGATGGTCACGTTCCGCACCAGGGTGCCGCCAAGGCCCACGGAGTCGGTGGCGGCGATCTCGGTGATGGTGCCGTAGAGGACCTCGGCAGTGCCGGAGACGGTGACCGAGGCGGACTGGCCCACATAGAACCCGGCGGCGTTCACCGAGTGGAAGGGGACCTCCAGCTTCATGTTGTCCCGATCCAGGATGTCGGCGATGGGGGCGCCGGCGGCCACGGTGTCGCCGGGATCCACATAGACCTTGGTGATAATGCCGTTGGCGTTGGCCTTCACCTGGCGGTCCTCGGTGTTATCGCTCTGGGTACGGAGGAGACTGTCGTAGTTGAGCTGGGCGGACTTCACCGAGAGCTGGGCCTGCTCCACGCCGGTGCGGGCCTGCTTGATGGCGTTCTCCACGTCGGAGGCGTCGATGGTGAACAGCACGTCGTCCTTCTCCACCGTGTCCCCCTCCTCAAAGGGGGCGGTGAGGATCTCCCCCTTGATGAGGGTGGTGGCCTTGTAGGAGTCGTTGGACTTGATGGTGCCCGGGCCGGTGACCGCCACGGTCAGGTCCTGCACGGCCGCTGCGGCGGGGAGGTAGGAGCCGGACACGCTCTGGACCCCGCCGGACATACAGCGGGACAGGGCAAAGATGATGAGGGCTGCGATCACGGCCAGGATAACGAGCCGTTTGACCCACTTTTTCTTTTTCTTGGGCGCTTTGAATTTGGGGGCCTCCTTGGCGGGGGCCTGGAGGGTGCTTTGTTCAGCCATAAGTAGGTTCTCCTTCCAAATCTGGGTTGCTGCTGCAAGTCCACAATATAGCATAGGGAAAAGAAAAAATTATAAACAAGAGATTAAAAATCGCTTAAGATGGATCCTCCGAAGGAAAGGCCAGGGAGAAGGCCTGGGAGAACAGGGCCGTCATCTCCTGACGCCGGGAGTGGGGGATGAGGGCGACCCCGCGGTCCTGGTCGGCCAGCAGCAGAAAGCTGTCCCCCGGCCGGATGTTGTAGAGCTGGCGGACCTCCTTGGGAATGACGATCTGTCCCTTTGGCCCTATTTTCACGGTGGACATATACTTTCCGGCAAGGCTGTCGGACTGCACGGCCATATTTGGGCCTCCTTTCCAACAAGTAATACTTTTCTTACCCGTTCGCTCCTGGTATGATACGGCGGAAGGGGAGAAAAGTCAAATGAATTTTTTGTGAACGGAGGGCAGCCTGTCCATTATAAATCTTAAAAAATAAGAAGTCAATAAATAATATCTTAAATATAAGGAAAAATGAGCGGAAGAGGGCGGGGGCCGCTATGATGTATCTAATATTAAAGAAGAAAAGGTCGGGGAGGGAATGCGCATGGAGGAATTTGGATTTGCCCTGCGGCTGGCCCGGGAGAAGCGGGGCCTGACCCAAAAGCAGGTGATGGCCATGACCGGGATCAACAACAAGACCCTGTCGGGCTATGAAAACGGGGTGGCGGAGCCGGATCTGCAGACCCTTTCCGCGCTGCTGAAGCTCTATGGCCTATCGGCCAACCGGCTGTTCGGACAGCAGGAGGGGACGCGGGAGGAGCCGTCCGCCCAGGAGGAGCAGCTTCTCAAGCTGTTCCGGGCCATGTCCGGACGGGAGCGGGAGGAGCTGCTGGCGGCTTTGCGGGCGGTGCTGGGCTGCCGGGAGAAGCAGGGATAATTTTTCTTTTTTCGGGTATAAAGACCTCTGGGGCTGGCAACACTTAGCCTCGGAGGTGCAAAACAAATGAAGAGAACGATACAGGACCGTGTCAGCGACTTCATGGCGGGAAAGGGTTTCTACATCGTCCTTCTCCTGTGCGTGACGGCGCTGGGAGTTTCAGGCTACTATCTCTTTTCCGGCTTTGGGCAGGAGCCGGCAGAGCCGGTGTCGGGCCGGGTCACCGTGGTGGTGACCCCCGCGCCTACGCCGGCCCCTGTTCCTTCGGCGGCGGTGAGGCCGCCCGCCACCGCCACCCCCCGCCCCGCCCCGACGGCGGAGCCTATCCCGGAGGCCACCGCTCCGACGGAAGTCTCCCAGGCGCCGGCGGCGGAGCCTACCACCGCCACCGCTTCGGTGTTTACCTGGCCGGTGAAGGGGGAGGTCTTGCGGCCCTGGGCGGTGGAGACGCTGAACTATGACGAGACCATGGGGGACTGGCGCACCCATGACGGGGTGGATATCGCCGCCCCGGCGGGGACCCAGGTCATAGCCCCGGCGGGGGGGACGATCTCGGACCTTTACACCGATGATCTGATGGGGACCACGGTGGTCATCCTCCATGCGGACGGCGTGATGTCGACCTGCTCCAATCTGGCGGCGGTGCCTACAGTGGAGATCGGCGACCCGGTGCGGACGGGGGACGTGATCGGCTCGGTGGGCACCAGCGCCATCGCGGAGAGCGCGGAGGCCTCTCACCTCCATCTCAGCATGACAAAGGATGGAGAGAGCGTGGATCCGCTGGGTTATCTGCCGAAGAGATAGCTATCATTTAGATGAACATCTAAATGATAGGATACAGCAACAGCAGAAAAAAGTCAAGGCCCCTGGAGAATTTCTCCGGGGGTCTTTTTCTGCGGAGTTGGGGCGTACATTCATTCTGTCGGTCCGCCGGGGGAAAGAGAAGGAAAATCCTGTTCCCTTTTTCGGAGGGGTGTGGTATAATGGCCTCGGCTGGTCCCCCCAACCAGTCTAACGGCCGGAGAGAATGCCGTCCGGAGGCTTTGCGCCTTGCCTCCGGGGAAAGGGACCTCCGGCCCTGTGCGCGGCGCGCGTGCTGTGGAGGCGGAAACGCCTCTGAATCAAAAAATGGAGGTTATGTTATCATGCGCAAATTCAGTACCAAAGACCTGACCCTGGCCGCAATGGTGGCCGCTCTCTATGCTGTGATGGGCTATTTTGGCAACATCTTCGGCCTGACCTTCGGGCCCATCCAGTTCCGCTTCGCCGAGGCGCTCACCGTTCTGCCCTTCCTGTTCCCCTGCACCGTACCGGGGCTGTTTGTGGGCTGCCTCATCGTCAACCTGCTCTCCCCCTACGGCGTTTTGGATATTGTGGTAGGGTCAGCCGCCACCCTCATCGCCGCCCTTTGGACCAGCAAGCTGAAGAACAAGTGGCTGGCGCCGCTGCCCCCCGTCATCTGCAACACGGTGCTGGTGGGCTTCACCATCGGCTTTGCTGAGGCAAACGGCTTTACTGCCGCCCTTCCCATGGCGTGGCTGGTCAACGGTCTTAGCGTAGGCCTGGGCGAGCTGGGCGTGTGCTATATCCTGGGAATGCTTCTCCTGGAGGGCATGCCCAAAGTCAAAGCCTTCCGGAGCATGATCCCGGAAAAGCGGCTTTCCGCGCTGTAAATATATGATCTGGTAAATACAGATCCGAAGGAGGATGTCCGATGAAGGTTCGCAAAGCAGTCATACCCGCCGCCGGGCTGGGGACCCGGATGCTGCCTGCCACCAAGACGGTGCCCAAGGAGATGCTGCCCCTGGTGGACAAGCCCGCCCTTCAGTATATCATTGAGGAGGCCGCCGCCGCGGGCATCGAGGACATCCTGGTGGTCACCAACCGGGCCAAGTCCGCCATGGACGACTACTTCGACTACTACCCGGAGCTGGAGACCCGGCTTTTGCAGGCGGGGAAGGACCGGGAGCTCCATGAGGTCCGCCATGCCGCTGACCTTGCCAACATCTTTTACGTCCGGCAGAAGGAGACCAAGGGCCTGGGCCATGCCATCTGGCGGGCCAAGCACTTTGTAGGGGACGAGCCTTTCGCCGTGCTGCTGGGGGACGACATCATGCGGGGGAGGACCCCGGTCATCGGACAGCTTATCGCCGCGGCGGAGAAGTATGACGCCTCCGCGGTGGGGGTGCAGCGGGTGGCTACCGAGGTCATCTCCAAGTATTCCTCGGTGAAGGTATCCCCCCTGGAGGAGCGGGTATTCTCGGTGAGCGATATGAACGAGAAGCCCAAGCCCCAGGAGATGTTTTCCAATTACGCCATCCTGGGCCGGTACGTGCTCAAGCCGGAGATTTTTGACATTCTGGAGCACCAGGCCCCCGGCTACGGCGGGGAGATCCAGCTCACCGACGGGCTGAAGAAGCTGTGCGGTAAGGATAAGATGGTGGCGGTGGACTTTGAGGGCCGCCGGTATGACACGGGCAACCTGAAGGGATTTTTGGAGGCCACCATCGACTTCGCCCTGGAGCACCCGGAGACGGGGGAGTGGCTGAAGGGATTCCTGAAGGAGAAGGCCGCTGCGCTGTAGAAAGAAAAAGGACCGCCCTGCTTTTGCAGGGCGGTCCTTTGTTGTCGTTATTTAGTCGTAGTCCACTTCCCACTTGAGGATGACCCCGGTGACGGCGTTCACATCGCACTCGTACTCGGTACGGCCCTCCCGGAGCTCCACCTCGTAGACATAGCGGCCGTCGTCCCGGTCCAGCTCGCACTTGACCACCCGGGCGCCCGAGGGAGCCCGGTCCAGAGCGATCTGCTGGGCCTGGGCGGAGGAGATCAGATCCTCCTGGGCGGTTTGGCCGGAGGAGGGGCGGTGGATGGAGTAGTTGTCCAGGTCGTGGTCAAAGGAGAGCACCGCGCCGGTGAGGGCGTCGACGTCGTAGTCATACTCCGTGCTGCCGGAGTAGAATTCCACGTCGTAGCAGACGACCCCATCCTCCCGGTCCAGCTTGGTCTGGAGGAAAACCGCGTCGGCGGCGGACACCCCGGCGTGCTGGAGGGCCAGCTCCCTGGCCCGGTCGGCGGTGATGTAGCTGGAGGCGTTGGGGTCGGCGGCCAGGGCCATATCCTCCGTGGTGATCCTGGCGGTGCGGCTGGCGCTGTCGTAGCTGACGGTCATGCCCGCCGCCTCGCACAGGGCGCGGACGGGGGCGTAGGTGGTGCCGTCGTAGGAGAAGAGAGGGACCTGCTCGCCCTTGACATTTCGGGGGGAGAAGCGGGCGCCGTTGATGGTGACGGTGATGCCGTCCTCGATCTGGATGGAGCGGCCCGCGGCAAGGGCGGCGGAGCC
>CANPNN010000100.1 GCA_947575475.1 uncultured Pseudoflavonifractor sp. | reverse complement strand
CGGCTGGCCTCCTGCTGGAGGGTGGAGGTGGTGAAGGGAGGGGCCGGGTTCCGGGTCTTCTCCTGCTCCTTGACCCCGGTCACGGCGAAGGAACCGGCCCGCACCGCCTCCATGACGGCGTTGACCTCCGCTTCGCTGTGGAGATCCAGCTTTTTTTCCTTTCCATAAAACTGGGCGGTGAACTTGCCCACGTTGGGTTTTACCCGCTCCAGGTCTGCGTCCAGAGACCAATATTCCTCCGGCTGGAAGGCCTTGATCTCCTCCTCCCGCTCGCAGACAAGCCTTGTGGCCACAGACTGGACCCGGCCGGCGGACAGGCCCCGCTTGATCTTCTTCCACAGGAAGGGGGAGATCTGATACCCCACCACCCGGTCCAGCACCCTTCTCGCCTGCTGGGCGTCCACCAGGTCCATGTCGATCTGCCGGGGAGCGGCGATGGACTCGTTGACCACCTTTTTGGTGATCTCGTTGAAGGTGACCCGGAAGGTGGTGTCATCAGGCAGATCCAGAAGCTCCTTCAGGTGCCAGGAGATGGCCTCCCCCTCCCGGTCAGGGTCGGTGGCGAGGTAGACGTAGTCGCTCTTCTTCGCCGCCCTTTTCAGGTCCTTGATGATGTCCTCTTTCCCCGCGATGGGCTGATAGTCCACGGCAAAGTCCCTGTCCACGTCCACCCCGATCTTGCTCTTAGGCAGGTCCCGGATGTGGCCCATGGAGGCCTTCACCTCATAGCCGGGGCCAAGATACTTGGTGATGGTCTTAGCCTTGGCGGGGGATTCCACTATTACTAAGCTATTTTTCGTCGATGCTGCCACTGGTGTAACCTCCGAGGAAAAATGATGTGTTGCAATCATAGCCCAAAAAGGCTCAGGCTGTCAAGATGACAGCGGCAAAAAAACGTTTCCCGGGCCGCTCCTCCACCAGGCCCCGAAGCTGGAGCATGGTAAGGGCTGAGAGGACCCGGCGGGCGGGGATCTGGGCCGCCTCCGAAATATCGTCCACCGTCAGGTCCCGCCGCTGGATGGCCAGGAGGATGTCCCGCTCGTCATCGGTAAAGGCCTCCGGATCATCTGTTAGAGAAATATATGCCCGCTGGGGGCCTTTGTCAACCTGTTTTGTCTCTTTTTCCACCACAGGGGCCGCTGAAGCCAGTCCCTCCAGACGCTGGGCCGTCTCTCCCTCCTCCATAGGCGGCGGGGTGCGGACTTTGCCGGGAAAAAGATGCTGGAATTCCACGATGATATCGGCTGCAGACCGGACCAGCTTGGCCTCCCCATTCTGAATCAGCTCGTTGGTCCCCAGGCTGGAGAGCGCCCCCACCGGACCGGGGAAGGCGAAGACCTCCCGGTTCTGCTCCAGAGCGTGACGGGCGCTGATCAGGGCGCCGCTGGGAATACCGGCCTCCACCACCGCCACCCCCATGGAAAGGCCGGTGATGATCCGGTTGCGGACAGGGAAATGACGTCCGGCATGTTCGGTCCCCGGCGGGTACTCGCTGACCAGGGTGCCTGCGGTCACCACGTCCCGGTAGAGCCAGCGGTTCCGTTTGGGATAGACCACATCCAGGCCGCCGGCCAGTACGCTGATGACAGAGCCTCCTCCCTTCAGCGCTCCCCGGAGCCCCATGGAGTCGATGCCCTCCGCCATGCCGGAGACCAGCACGGCTCCGGCCCGGGCCAGCTCCAGGCCCAACTGTCCCGCCAGCCCCTCTCCATAGGGAGAGCTTTTCCGGGTCCCCACCACGCCGATGGTGAGCCGGTCGTCCACATTGAGGGGCTTTCCCGCCCAGTACAGGACGCAGGGCGGGTCATAGATCTGTCCCAGCCGCTCGGGGTAGTCGGCGTCCTGGATGGTCATGATGTGGACCCCCAGGCGGTCGCAATCCTCCAATATCTTCTCCGCGCCGCCCAGGTCTTTATCCGTCAGGGCCTCTATTTTCATCCCGGACAGGCCCAGCAGCTCATACTCCTCCCTCTGAGCAAAATAGACCGCCTCAGGGGTCCCGAACCGGGAGAGCAAGGCCGAGGCCTCCCCCGGCTGAAAGCCTTTCCGCTGGGTGAGCCAGAGAAAATATTTCAGGTTTGCCATATGCAAGGGCCTCCTTTCACAGGCATACGCCGGGCGCTCTTACCTTCCGCTCCGGCATCCCTCCCAAAGGACCACGGCTGCCGCCACGGCGGCGTTAAGGGATTCACAACGATCGGCCATAGGGATTTTCAGACTCTTTTCACATAGGAAGAGCAACTCCTCCGAGATCCCTCTCCCCTCACTGCCGATGGCCACGGCGGCCCGGGACAGGTCCGTCTCCCGCACATCCTCCGTATCCTGCCGCAGAGCGGTGGCGTAGAGCGGGATACCCGAAGCCGCCAACAGCTCCTTCACGGCCCGCCGCTCCCCCCGCCACACGGGAAGGCGGAAGCAGGCCCCCATAGAGGCCCGGACCGCCTTTGGCCCAAAGGGATCGGCGCAGGACCCCGTCAGAATGAGCCCCGCCGCTCCGAAGGCGTCGGCAGTCCGCCAGACGGTCCCCAGGTTGCCCGGGTCCTGGACCCCGTCCAGCACCAGATAGCGGCCCCGGGGCAGCCTCTCGGGCAGGATGGCGTCTGGCAGGGCGCAGGCGAAGACCACCCCTTGGGGGGTCTCGGTATCCGCAATGGAGTCCAACACAGCCTCCGGGGTCTCCACCATCCGGCAGGAAAGGCCCCGCGGAAGGGAAAAGGCAGGAGTTTTTACCGCTATCTGTATATCCGCCCCCCACTTGACCGCCTCCTCCAGCAGCTTGGGGCCCTCGCACACAAAAAGGCCCTGCTGGCGGCGGAAGGCGCTGGAGCCATTCAGCTTTCGGAGTTTCTGAAACAGCGGATTCTGGCGGCTGGTGATGCATTCCATTCAGCCCACCTCGTGAAGGCGGTTGATGTCCTCGCTCCGGCCCACCGCCACCACATTATCCCCCGCCTCCAAAATGCAAGCGGCTCCGGGGGCTACATCCAGCGAGCTGGGCTTGTCCGCCTTCCGGACCGCAATGATATTCACGTGGAAGGCGTTCCGCACGTCCAATTCCCGGATGGTCTTTCCCACCCAGGACTTGGGGACCAAAAGCTCCACAATGCCGTAATCCTCGGAAAACTCAATGAAGTTGAGTACACTGGAGGAGGAGAGTCCCTGGGCCAGCTTCACTCCCATCTCATGCTCCGGAAAGATGACCCGGTCGGCTCCGATCCTCGCCAAAACCCGCTGGTGCACATGGCTCTGGGCCTTGCAGACCACCTGCCGGAGGCCCAGCTCCTTCAAATTCAGCGTGACGAGGGCGGAGTTGCCCACATCGCTGCCCATAGCTACCACGGCGCAGTCAAAGTTCCGTACCCCCAGAGCCTTGAGGACATTGATATCCCGGGCGTCTCCCACCACAGCATGGGTCACCTTGTCGGCCACCCGCTGGACCTTGTCCTCCGCCAGATCCATAGCCAGGACCTCATGGCCCAGCGCAGACAGTTCCCGGGCAATGGCGGTGCCAAAACGGCCCAGACCGATCACAACGAAAGTCTTCATCTTCGCCACTCTCCTTTCAGCCAACCATAATGTTGAAGTCAGGATATTTCATATGCAGGCTGTCCTTCTGCCGGTTCAAAAAGGCGATGGAGAAGGACAGGATCCCCACCCGCCCGGTATACATCAGCGCCGCCAGCAGTCCCTGGGCCGGCCGGGCCAGGAGAGGGGTGATACCTGTGGTGAGTCCCACCGTCCCCAAGGCTGAGGCCGTCTCAAAAGCAGCCTGAAGGAAGGTGGCCTCATGGGTCAGGGAGATCAACATGGAACCTGTCACAAAGAGGAAGGTCACCATGAGAAACAGGGTCACCGCATTCATAGCCCGGCGCAGAGGCAGGGTCCGCTCCCGGTAGACGATGCTCTCCCGGCCGCGAAGGCCGGTGATGACCACCATCACCAGCACCCACACCGTCACCGTCTTCATCCCTCCGGCGGTAGAGCCGGAGGAGCCGCCAATGAGCATGAGGATACAGCTCATCACGATGGAGTTGTCGGTCATGGCCCCCTGGTCGATCACATTGAAGCCCGCCGTCCGGAGAGTGGCGGACTGGAAGAAGGCGTTGAGGCATTTCTCTCCCACCCCCATGGGACCCAGGGTGCCGGGGTTGGCCCACTCCGCCCCCAGGAAGAAGAGGGCCCCGCCCAAGATGAGGGCCGCCGTCAGGGTCAGCACCAGGCGGCTATACAGAGTCAGTTTTTTCCAATGGCGGTGCTCCAGCCAGTCCTCCCACACAAAAAAGCCCAAACCGCCGATGATGACCAAGGCGGCGGTGGTGAAAAGGGTCAGGGGGTCGTTCTGGAACCCCACCAGGCTGGAGAAGGGGCCGGTGTCCCCTCCCTGGAGGTCAAAGCCCGCATTACAGAAGGCGGATACCGCATGGAAAAGGGCATGCCACACTCCCTGGAAAAAGCCGTACTTGGGGATCATCCGAAGGGACAGCACAGCCGCCCCCAAAAGTTCAAAAAATGCGGTGCCCATGAGAGCGTGACGAACCACCCGCACCACCCCGTCCAGGTCGTTCAGGTTCAGAGTGGACATCATGATGAGCCGCTCAGACAGCCCGATGCGCCTGTGGGCCGCCAGGGAGATGAGGGTGATCACCGTCATGAACCCCAGACCCCCCAACTGGATGAGAAGGAGGATCACCCCCTGCCCAAAGGGAGACCAGGTGAGAAAGGTGTCGGTCACCACAAGCCCGGTGACACAGGTGGCCGAGGTGGCGGTAAAGAAGGCGGTAAACAGGCCCTGGCTCTCCCCGGAACGGGCTGAGATGGGCAGAGCCAGCAAAAGGGTCCCCACCAGAATGATAACGGCGAAGGACCCGGCCACCAGCCGGGTTGCGTTGAGCCGCCGGGAGCGGATAAACCGATCCCGGATAAACTGTGTGATAGCTGCCAGCAAGGTATGACCTCCTTTCCCGGTCCGCCGAATAAGGGCAAAGGCATACCGGCGGAGGGCCGCCGGTATGCCGTCAGGTTTTTGCTTTTATTCCAGTACCAAAGCCCGCTTGGGGCAGAAATTGGCGCACTTTCCGCAGCGGATGCATTTGTCATGATCCACGGTAGGGGCGTGGAATCCCTCCTGGGCCAAGGCCCCTACCGGACAGACCTGTACCGAGGGACAGGGGTGGCTCTGGGGACAGTTTTCCAGGATCACCCGCAGTTTCTTATCCATGGGTCTCCCCCTCTCTCTTATTTATCCAGCGGCTTCATAGTGGGGAACGCGATCACGTCCCGGATGGTGTCGGCCCCGGTGAGAAGCATGACACAACGGTCGATGCCGATGCCCAGGCCGCCCGTGGGAGGCATACCATATTCCAGGGCGGTGAGGAAGTCCTCGTCCATCATGCCCGCCTCGTCGTCCCCCTTGGCCCGGGCCTCCACCTCCTTCTGGAAGCGG
>CANPNN010000099.1 GCA_947575475.1 uncultured Pseudoflavonifractor sp. | reverse complement strand
GCAAGCTGGACGAGGCCTGGGGCACCGGCACCGCCGCCGTGGTCTCCCCCATCGGCGAGATGGGCTGGGAGGGCAAGCACATTACCGTCAGCGGCGGGAAGATCGGCTCCCTGACCCAGAAGCTTTACGACACCCTGACGGGCATCCAGTGGGGGAAGATCCCCGATGAGCACGGCTGGACCGTGAAGGTCTGCTAAGTTAAAAAGGAAAAGTGAAAAGGGGGCCGGGATGACAGGTTTGCCATCCCGGCCCCTTTTTTTGAGACGCTGTCACAAGAGAACATTTGTCAAGGGGGATTTCATCCAAAAGATGACCCTCCAATAAAACGGAAGGCTGCTCATTTGTCTGATTTTGAAAAAGCTCCCCATAGAGAGAGTATGACACCTGCTGTAAGTAAAACAGCGCCTATGATCAGCACCGGAAGTAAACCCATATTAGAGACTGTTTGCCAATATCTTCCCAACGCAGTATGCCACTCTGTTGTATTTTCCATGCCCAGACTTGCAATTAAGGACGAGCACAACAGCATCAATACTCCCGTAAGTTCAAACCCTATTCCTGCAATTATTTTTTTCATAGTTATGTGCCCCCAAAATCTGCGTTTTTAAATTTGTCACAAGCCAAATATACCACCGATGGAAATGACAGTCAACCCTCACTCATAGGCGCTGATAGTGGTGGTAAGCAATGCCCCGGTGTATACTCGGCGCAGCTTCGTCCGATGCACAAGCCGGTGGTGACTGCTGGTAAATCACCGCTCCTCCAGCCTTGCCGTTTTGCCACAAATGAACCGCAGTCAATGGAATGCAGTGGTCTGGTGAAACCACCCTTTACACAATACATCTTAGAAAAAAACAACGGGGCGGCGCAGAGGCCGTCCCGTTGTTCCTATATGACTTCTTCCTTTTACAGCACCAGGGAGGGTGCGGAGTAGACCCGGCTCTTCAGCTCGTTGTCCAGCAGGTACAGGGCCCGGGCGTCGCCGCCGAAAAGCTCCATCTTGGAGATCATGTCGTTGGCGTTGACCTCCTCCTCGCCCTGCTCCTTGACGAACCAGTCCAAAAACTGGGTGGTGCGGAAATCATTGACAGCCTGAGCGGCGCCATAGATGGTATGGATGAGGCTGGTGACGTACTCCTCGTGTTCCAGGCCGGCCTTGAGCACGGTCATGGTGTCGGTGAGCTTCACGTCGGGCTTGGCGATGGCCTCCAGGGTGACGGCCACGTTGTTGTTCTGGAGGTACTTGACGAAGAGCATGGCGTGATCCATCTCCTCCTTGGCCTGCACTTCGTACCAGTTGGCGAAGCCGTCCAGGCCGATGTGCTTGAAGTAGTTGGAAAAGTCCAGGTACAGGTAGGCGGAATACATCTCCTTGTTGACCTGGTCGTTGAGCAGAGTGGTGACCTTTTTGTCCAGCATAATAAGTGCCCCTTTTCAAAAGATGAGTTACCCTTAGGCAACCACATTATAGTATCCCTTTCTGAAAATGTCAACCGGGCCTTTGCCTTGCGTAGGAAGTCCCGCTATGCTATACTATCCCCACCGGGCCTCGGCCCGGAATCCCTGGAAAAGGAGTGTGTTCCCGTGAACGCGATGCCCCTTTGCATTGTCTCCGCTCCGCGCAAGGTCTGAGGGACGCCTTGTTTCGGAGCGAAAGCTGTCATCTGTCCCCCGGACTTTGCGCTTTTTTCTCTATTTTTGCAAGAAAGAAGGAGCAAAGTCATGTATAGGAAGAAATTTTTGTCCGATTGCCGGTATCTGCTGATCCTCTGGTCCACCCAGGCCCTGTCCCAGCTGGGCAGCTCTATGACGGGCTTCGCCCTGGTGCTGTGGTCCTATGGCCGGTACGGCTCCGCCCTCACCACCGCCCTTTTGACGGTGTGTTCCTACGCTCCCTATGTGGTCATGAGCATCTTTGCCGGGGCCCTCAGCGACCGCTGGGATAAAAAGCGGACCATGCTGGTCTGCGACACCCTGGCGGCGGTGTGTACCCTGGGGGTGCTGGGGCTGTGGCGGACTGGGGCGCTCCAGATCTGGCATCTCTATCTGGTCAACGCCCTGAACGGCCTGATGAACACGGTCCAGCAGCCCGCCTCCGACGTGGCGGTGAGTCTGCTGACCCCCAAGGAGCACTACCAGCGGGTAGGGGGTCTGCGGGCCTTTTCAGGCTCTCTGGTGAGCCTCCTCACCCCCATGTGCGCCGCCGCCCTCTACGGACTTGGGGGGCTGGGTGTGGTCATCGCCTTCGATCTGGGCACCTTTGCCCTGGCGGCGGTGAGTCTGCTGTGCTTCATTCGTCTTCCCCGAGGGACGGAGAGGGGGGAAGGGAGGGAAACGGTCCTTTCCGCCGCCGGGAGCGGGCTCCGCTACCTCCGGGAGTACCGGGGGGTGCTGGACATGATCCTGTTTTTGGCGGTCATCAACCTGACCGCCTCCATGTTCCATGCCGCCCTACCCGCTCTCCTCATCCCCAGGGGAGGGGAGCGGGCCTTGGGGCTGGTGGAGACCTTTGCCGGGGCGGCCTCCCTGGCGGGAGGACTGCTGGCTGCCGCCCTCCCTGCGCCGAAGAGCCGGGTGCGGGTCATCTGTAACAGTCTGCTGTTCGCCATGAGCACCGAAAATTTCCTGCTGGCCCTGGGCCGGGGACTTCCCGTGTGGTGCCTGGGGGCGGTGCTGGGGTGGGTGTTCATCCCGGTGATGAACGCCAACCTGGACGCCCTCCTGCGCCTGAGTATCCCCCTGGAGATGCAGGGACGGGTCTACTCCGCCCGGAACGCCCTGCAGTTTTTTACCATCCCGGTGGGCTACCTTCTGGGAGGGGCCCTGGTGGATCAGGTCTTTGAGCCTTTCATGGCCGCCCAGGTCCCCGGCGGGATCCTCTGCGCCCTCTTCGGCACGGGGAAGGGGGCGGGAGCCGCCCTGTTTTTCCTGGCCATCGGGGTATTCGGGGCGCTGAGCTGTCTCCCTGCCCGGTGGGACAGGCATATCTGGGAACTGGAGAAGAAATAGAAAACGTTTCGGGAAGGGCGGCTTTCCGGGCGTATGATCGACAGTCGCGGGCAAATATATAACTGCGCAGTTACAAAAAACCGTTCTTTTCCCCAAGGGAAAGAACGGTTTTTTGTACTTTCTGCCATGAATTTGACGCTGCATTTAAAAAAAGAGGGCCTGAGCCTCGGCTTGACTCACAGGGGCCAGGGGAACGAGGCGGTTATCCAGCCACCCCATCCGTCCGGTGATGCAGGCCCAATAGAGGTCGTCTCCCGCCCAAAGATCGACTCCCTCATAGTCGTTGCAGAGGGCTGCGCCGTCGGGAAGGAAGGGGTCGAAGCCCAGATACCGGTCCAGCCGGCGGAGGAGAGTGGCGCACTCCTGCCGGGAGAGAGACCGGCCGGGGGCAAAAAGTCCGCCGCCTACCCCTTGGACAAGGCCCGCATTGTAGGCCCAGGCGACCGCCTGGGCCTCCTCATCGTCAGGCAGGTCGGTGAAGGGGTGGGCTGTTTTGTCAAAGGGGACCCCGCCCTCGCTCTGCCAGAGGAGGACTGCAAATTGCCCCCGGGTGACGGGAGGATCGGCGGCATAGGCGGGGATGGACGGAAACCACAGGAGCAGCAGGATCAGGGACAGAGCGGATCTTTTCATGGCAATACCCTCCCGACAGAATTTTCTGAGGGGAGAGTATCACTTTTTTCTGGAAAAATTTGGAGAAAATGGGAGGAGCCAGATTTCGCCAAGGAATTTCCAAAAAATGGAATATACTGTCTTTGACACTGGGCCGCACAGGCCCCTTACATAGGAGGAGACAGTGATGGCGGAGAAGAGGAGGGCCAAGGCGGCCCGGTCCAAGGAGGAGATCAAGGAGGCGGTGGTACGCTCTCCTCTGCTGGTGCGCTCCGCGGAGAGCGCCATGCGATTTTTACTGGGGTGGGTGCTGGCGGGGGGAGAGATCTTCGGTGGCTTTTCCCCCTTTGGCGTGGGGCTGGCGGCCTCGGCCGGGTCCGGGCTGGACGGGCTGATGGCCACCCTGGGGGCGGCTTTGGGGTATCTGACCCTTCGGGGACGGACCGAGGGGCTGCGGTATGCCGCGGCCTGTGTGCTGACCTTTTCGGTGGCCTTTGCCTTTTATGATATCAGGATCTATAAAAAGGGCTGGTTCATGCCTTTCATCAGCGCCGGAATGACGGCTGTGACGGGATTTGTCTATCTCAGTGACGCCCGGTGGACTCCGGCTCAAGCGGTGTTTTTTGTGACGGAGATCCTGCTGGCGGGGGCCTCGGCCTATTTCTACCGGCTGGCGTTTTCCCCCTGGCAGTCCCCGCGGGAGGAGCTCCTGGATACCCGGCAGGCGGTGAGTCTTCTGTTTTTGCTGGGTACTCTGCTGATTTCGCTGGGAGGGCTTACCTTTTTCGGGGACCTGTCTATGGGGCGGGTGCTGTCGGTGGCGCTGGTAATGGCGGTGGCCCATGTCGGGGGACTGGGGTATGGAGCTGCCGTAGGGGTCGCTCTGGGGATGGGAATGGACCTGGCAACAGGGGAGGGGACGGTTTTTTACGCCATGGCCTATGGGCTTTCCGGACTGCTGATGGGGGCGGGCTGGAGGCAGAGCCGGCTCTTTGGAGCGATCAGTTACATAGTTTCCAACGCGGTGGCGGTGCTTTGGACCTGGGACGCGGCGCCTCGGGTCTCCGGCCTTTATGAAGTGTTTATGGCGTCGGTACTGTTTTTGCTGCTGCCCCAAGGATGGCTCAAAAGACTTGGAGCCAGGCTTAGCCGGGAGGAGGGACAGAGCACGGCGCGGCGGGCGGCGGAGTATGTGGGGGATCGGCTGGCAGCCACCGCCGGGGCATTTCGACAGGTGCGGGACTCTCTTCGCTCGGCCTTTCCGGAGCGGGTCATGAACGACGCGGACCCCGCCTGTGTTTTTGACCGGACTGCCGAGCGGGTATGCCGCCGGTGCGCCCTCAGGGATACCTGCTGGGAGAAGGAGTATGTGAGTACCTTCAATGCCCTCAACGATGCTCTGCCTATTATGATGGAAAAGGGAAAGGGGGAGGCTACAGACTTTCCCGCCTGGTTTGCCAGCCGTTGCCTGCAATTTTCTTCCTTTTTGCGCTGCGCCAATGAGGAGGTCACCGCCCTGCGCTATCGGCGGCAGTATCAGAGCAGGCTGCGGGAAAGTCGGGGAGCGGTATGCCGCCAGTATGAGACCTTGGCGGATATCCTGGGCGAGGCGGCCTGTGAGCTCTCCGCCGAGCTGGTCCCTGACCCTGTCCGGGAAAAGCGGTTGCGCCGCCATTTGGTGGGCCTGGGGCTGGAGGGAGAGACGGCGGTCTATTATGATGAGCATGGGCGGCTTCGGGCAGAGGTGACAGGCCGGGGGACAGAGGTCCTGGAAACGTCCCAGGAGGTTCGCCGGCTCAGTGAGGTGATGGGGCTTCCCCTCC
>CANPNN010000098.1 GCA_947575475.1 uncultured Pseudoflavonifractor sp. | reverse complement strand
AAAAATGGTAAAATCTGGTTATCCAGACCAAACCATTGGGAAAGAAGGGGTTTTTCCTTATGCCATTCCTCCGAAAAAAGGGTCTTTTTGAATCCACCCGCATTCAATACCTTCCCGTTGACGCCGTTGCCCCCAACCCCTCCCAGCCCCGAAGAGTCTTTTCTCCCGAGGGCCTTCAGGAGCTGGCCGCCAGCATTGCCGCTCACGGGATTCTCCAGCCCCTTTCGGTCCGCCGGACAGAGCACGGCTATGAGCTGGTTTCCGGGGAGCGCCGCCTGCGGGCGGCCAAGCTGGCGGGGCTCAGCGAGGTCCCCTGTCTTCTTATTACTGCCGACGAGACCCAGTCCTCCTTTTTGGCCCTTATTGAAAATGTCCAACGTCGGGATCTGGACTTTTGGGAGGAGGCTCTGGCTCTCCAGGCCCTTTTGGACGCTACCGGCCTGTCCCAGGAGGCTCTGGCAAAACAGCTTGGGAAAGCCCAGTCCTCCCTTGCCAACAAGCTCCGCCTTCTTCGTCTTCCCCCCGAGGTTCTGGAGCTTTTGCGCCGAAACGGCTTTACAGAGCGTCACGCCCGTGCCCTTCTTCGTCTCCCCGACCCGGCGACTCAAACCGCCGCCGCCCACTATGTGGTGGACCACGACCTGACCGTGGCAAAGACAGAGGCATACATCGACGCCCTTCTCGCTCCCACTCCCCGGCGCAGCAAACCCACTTTTTTGCTAAAGGACGTCCGTTTTTTCCTCAATACGGTGACCCGGGGCCTCTCCCTAATGCAAAGCGCGGGGATCCGCGCCAACTGCGACCGTCAGGATTCCGACCACGAAATTTTATTGACCATCCGTATTCCCCGGTAGCTCCTCCCCTATCCCCTCCCTCCACCAGCGATGTTTCACGTGAAACATCGCTGGCTTTTATTTGCCCCCCATATGGTGAGCGGCAAAATGGATGAGCGGGGGCAAAAAGATTGACCCCGGGATCTCCCCGGTCATGTTTCACGTGAAACATCCGGCAGCCCTTTTCCATGCCCCTTTTTTTGTTCTCCTCTTGCAACTCCGCCCTATTCTGGGTTATAATAGTTTTCGTACCTATTTTATGTAAAAAGAAAGGATGTGCGTCCATGGCAAAACGGATCGCCATCGTGAACCAAAAGGGCGGCGTAGGCAAGACCACCACCTGTGTCAACCTGGCCTCTGCCCTGCGTTCCCAAGGAAAGCGGGTCTTGCTTTGTGATTTTGACCCTCAGGCCAACGCCACCTCAGGTCTGGGCGTAGATAAGACCACCGCCACTCCCAGCGTCTATGAGGTCCTGATTGAGGGCGTCCCCTGCAAAAAGGCCATTGTATCCACCCCATACTGCGATGTTCTTCCGGTAAACAAGGCTCTGGCGGGGGCGGGGATCGAGATGATCGGTATTCCCGACCGGGAGCACCTGTTAAAAAAGGCGCTGGACAGTGTTGCGGCGGACTATGACTATATTCTTATCGACTGTCCTCCCTCTCTGGAGCTTTTGACTCTAAACGGATTGTGTGCCGCCGACTCAGTCCTGGTCCCCGTCCAGTGTGAGTACTATGCTCTGGAGGGGTTGAGCGACCTGCTGGGTACGGTCCGCATTGTAAAGCGGTCCCTTAACCCCGGTATCGAGCTGGAGGGCGTCCTTCTCACCATGTATGACAGCCGCACCAATCTCAGCATGCAAGTCTCCGAGGAAGTAAAGCGTCACTTCCCCGGCCAGGTCTATGCCACCGTGATCCCTCGGACGGTTCGCCTCTCCGAGGCCCCCAGTCACGGCAAGCCTATTGACGCCTATGACCCCTATTCCCGGGGAACCGAGGCATACCGAAATCTGGCGGCGGAGATCATCGCCAGCAACCATACATAATAAGGGAGGAAGTATCCTATGGCAAAGGAACGTGGTTTGGGCAAGGGCCTGGGCGCCCTTTTAGGTGAGAGCGCCGTGCTTCAAGATCAAAAGGAGGGCCAGGGCTCCTTTTCCCTTCCCATCTCTCAGGTCCAGCCGGGGCTGAACCAGCCCCGGAAGCGGTTTGACGAAGAGGCCCTCAGCGATCTGACCGACTCTGTCCGCACTTACGGTGTGGTCCAGCCCCTCACCGTCCGACGGCTCAGCTCCGGCTACTATCAAATCATTGCCGGAGAGCGGCGTTGGCGCGCCGCAAAGGCCGCCGGGCTGAAGGAGGTCCCCGCCGTGGTCATTGAAGCCGACGACCGAAAGGTCATGGAGATCGGCCTCATTGAAAACCTCCAGCGGGAAGATCTGAACCCCATCGAAGAGGCCAAGGGCTACAAGGTCCTGATGGATGAGTACGACATGACCCAGGAAGACATTTCCCTGCGCATGGGAAAATCCCGCCCCGCCATCGCCAATGCCCTGCGGCTTTTGGACTTGCCCGACCCGGTACTCCAGCTTTTGGAGGAAGGCCGTCTCTCCGCCGGTCATGGCCGGGCTATTCTGGCCGCCCCCGGCAAATCGGATCAGCGGGCCTTGGCCCAGCGGGTCATTGACGAGGGTCTCTCCGTTCGTCAGACCGAGGCTCTGGCCAAAAAGTTCTCCCAACCCAAGACAAAGGAGCCGGAAAAAGCGGCTGACCCCTACAAGATCTACCGGGACGCCGCCGCCAAGGATCTCTCCGACCGATTTGGCCGAAAGGTCTCCATTGTCCAGGGCCCCAAAAAGGGCAGGATCGAGCTGGAATACTACGATGACAACGACCTTAATGCCCTGCTGGAGCTTTTGGAGCAGATCCGAGCAGGCAAGACCCCGAAGGGAGGGGCCAAAGCTTGAGCCAGCGAGATTCAGGCGGCATTCAGCACCAAGCGGAGCACACCCGGTCCCGAAGACGGTCTCCTCCCGTAATGGGATATTTGCTGATCCTTTTTGCCGCCGCCTTTCTGCTGTTGCTTCTGGCCTATTTCCAGCAGCAGCGGGTCAATTCCGAAACCACCGACGCCCTGAAGCAGTCGGCCTCGGCGGTCCAGTCCATCCAAAACCTGATCGACGAAAACTCCGAGCTTCGGGAAAGAGTGGAGGAGCTGGAACGGCAGAGCAGGGACTTGACGGAGCAATGCGAAAATTATCAGGATCTGTTCCGTACCGCGGACGCTGAAGCCGCTCAGCTTTCTGAGGATGTGGAGGCCCATCGGCAGTTCTTCCGGTTGGACCGGCTATACCGGGCCCAGCGGTTCTCGGAGGCGGCGGAACTCATTCGTCAGCAGGCAAACGGAGGGGCAGGATGGTCCTTCTCCTCCCTTTCCGACCAGCCCATCAGTACCGATTCCAACGAGACTACCCCCCAGGCCCGCTACCAGCAGATTTGCAGGCAACTTTTGGAGTGGAATTATCTGAAGGCCGAAGACGTTTCGTGAGTGTTTCACGTGAAACAATTCCCTTTGCGAGAATAGAGCGGGCGAGCAAAGCTCGCCTACAACAACTTATAATTAAACGGTAATGCCGATTTATAAAGGAGACGATCCTCATGCTGGACATCAAATTTCTTCGGGAAAATCCCGACATTGTGAAGGAAAATATCAAGAAGAAATTTCAGGACGCCAAGCTGCCCCTGGTGGACGAGGTCATCGCCCTGGACAGGGAGAACCGGGAGACCATTCAGGCCGCCCAGGACCTGCGTACTGCCCGCAACGCCAAATCCAAACAGGTAGGTATGCTCATGGGCCAGGCCAAAAAGGACCCCTCTAAGCTTGCCGAGGCCGAGGCCCTCAAGGCCGAGGTAAAGGCCGATGCCGACACTCTGGCCGCCCTGGAGGAGAAGGAGGGTGTGCTGGCCGAAAAGATCCGGCATATCATGCTCCAGATCCCCAATATCATTGACCCCAGCGTACCCATTGGCCCCGATGATTCCGCCAACGTGGAGGTGGAGCGGTTCGGAGAGGCCAAGGTCCCCGATTTCCCTATCCCCTACCATACCGAGATCATGGACTCCTTTAACGGCATCGACCTGGACGCCGCCGGCCGGGTCTCCGGGGCCGGGTTCTACTATCTGCTGGGGGACATCGCCCGGCTCCACGAGGCAGTGCTGGCCTATGGCCGGGACTTTATGATCTCCAAGGGCTTCACCTACTGCATCCCCCCCTTTATGATCCACGGCAACGTGGTGGAGGGGGTCATGTCCCAGACCGACATGGACGCCATGATGTATAAGATCGAGGGGGAGGATCTCTACCTCATCGGTACCAGCGAGCATTCCATGATCGGCCGGTTTATTGACCAGATCCTCCCCGTGGCAAAGCTGCCCCAGACCCTCACCTCCTACTCCCCCTGCTTCCGGAAGGAGAAGGGCTCTCACGGTCTGGAGGAGCGGGGGGTATACCGCATCCACCAGTTTGAAAAGCAGGAGATGATCGTGGTCTGCAAACCCGAGGAGTCCAGGGACTGGTATGAGAAGCTGTGGCAGTATTCTGTGGAGCTGTTCCGGAATTTTGATATCCCCGTGCGGCAACTGGAGTGCTGCTCGGGTGATTTGGCCGATCTGAAGGTCAAATCCTGCGACATCGAGGCCTGGAGCCCCCGGCAGCAGAAGTATTTTGAGGTCTGCTCCTGCTCCAACCTGGGCGACGCCCAGGCCCGGAGATTGAAGATCCGCTATAAGGATGAGGACGGTAAAATGCAGCTGTGCCACACTCTGAACAACACCTGCGTGGCCCCTCCCCGGATGCTGATTGCGTTGTTGGAGAACAATTTACAGGCCGACGGGACTGTAAAAATTCCCGAGGTTCTGTGGCCCTATATGGGTGGGAAAAAAGTGCTGATCCCCGAAAAATAAAGGGGTTCCAGCCGGCCCCCAAAAAGGATGCCTTAAAAATGTTTCACGTGAAACACGCTCTATGCGCTTTGCTGGCCCTGACCTTGACGCTCCCCCTCCCTGCTTTAGGGGTGGAGACGGTTCCTTCCAAAACCTATGAAGAGATTTTCGAGGCCTACCCTTCGGGTCGGACGGTGGAGCGGCAGCTTGAGGCCCCCGATTTCATGGTTGTGTTGATGTGGCCCGATCTGGTAGGGTTGCCGGAAAGAGGCACGTGCGGAACTATACCCTTGCCCTCATCTCCAAGGAGAGCGCGGAGCCGGAGCAGCAATACCGCCCTCTGATCTTGCCCAGCACCGTGGCGGTAAAGGGAGCGTATGCCTCCCAGTATCCCACGGACCAGGCGCCGGATAAGATGTTTTTGAATGACGATGGGTCGGTTTTGACCTATGTGTACTCCTTTGAGGAGGCCCTTTTCAATGCCGGCGGGGAGCTGGTCCACGACGCGGGAGCCTACACCTACCGGGTGGAGCGCTTTGAGGCGTTGGAGGAGCTGCTGGACGCCGGCGAGGGACACCTGGGAAAACTGGGGCGGTCTCACCCTGCCCGGCAGCTGGTACCATAACTGTCTCTACTACTCCTGGCCCGACGGCACCCCGGCCACTAACTGGCTGGATTC
>CANPNN010000097.1 GCA_947575475.1 uncultured Pseudoflavonifractor sp. | reverse complement strand
TTACGGCTCCGGGATTTCCTCATTTGGTGCACGAGGTGGGACTCGAACCCACACGCCCTCGCGAGCACCGGCACCTGAAGCCGGCGAGTCTACCAATTCCACCACTCGTGCATTTACGCCCTTTAGCGCAAGCAATATGTTACCATATCTGCCACCGATTTGTCAACCCCATCGGGCCATTTTTTGAAAAAATCAGAGACTTCCGAAATGTTCCTTCAGTTTCTGGAAGGTCTCGGCGCTGATGTCGTGCTCCACCCGGCAGGCGTCCTGGGCTGCCTGGGCTTCGCTGACCCCCAGCTCGGTAAACCAGAGGGTGAGCAGCCGATGCCTCTCATAGATCCGCTCCGCGATCTCCCGGCCCGTGTCCGTCAGCTCCAGGGCCCCGTCAGCCGACATGGCGACGTGCCCCTCCTCCCGCAGCAGCTTTACCGCCCGGCTGACGCTGGGCTTGGAGAACTCCAGCCGGCGGGCCACATCGATGGAGTGGACCAGGCCCTTTTCATTTTTCAGGATCAGGATCGCCTCCAGATAATCCTCCGCCGATTCCTGGATCTTCACCGCCGCCGCCCCCTTCCAATGATTTTTTATTGTACCATACCGGAGGAAAAAAGACAAGTACATGGCCCCCCGGCAGAAAATTCCCCCCTCCCCTTGCGGTTTCTGCTCTGAGCCGGTATAATAGACATACCGATTTTACAAGGAGGTCCCCCTATGGTACAGCCCCATATCCAACTGGATGAAAGCCTGCATATCAAATATGCCATCCTGCCCGGCGATCCCGCCCGGGTGGGCCGCATCGCCCAACAACTGGAACATGTGGAGGAGCTGAAGTTCAACCGGGAATACCGCTCCCTCCGGGGGACCTACAAGGGGGTCCCCGTCCTGGCCATGTCCACCGGCATGGGCGGCCCCTCCACCGCCATCGGGGTGGAGGAGCTGAACCAGATCGGGGTCAAGTGCCTGATCCGCATCGGTTCCGCCGGAGCCCTTCAGCGCGGGATCGGCCTGGGGGACCTGATCCTGGTCACCGGAGCCGTCCGGGACGACGGGACCTCCGCCACCTATGTGCCTGCCCAGTTCCCCGCCGTGGCCGATCCCACGCTTCTCGCCGCCTGTGTGCGCAGTGCCCGGGAGCGGGGTCTCCGCCATCACGTAGGCCTCTGCCGCAGCCACGATGCCCTCTACCTGGAGCCCGAGTATGACACCAGCGGGGAGTGGTCCAAAAAGGGAGTCCTGGGCGCGGACATGGAGACCGCCACCCTGCTGACCGTCGCCGCCATCCGGGGCATGAAGGCCGCCAGCATCCTCAACAACGTGGTCCTTTGGGGCAGCGACACCGCCGAGAGCATCGGCTCCTACGCCGACGGGGCCAGCCTCACCGCCCAGGGGGAGCAGGACGAGATCACCGTAGCGCTGGAGGCCTTCCTGCGCATGGAAAAGGGGGAAACGCTGTGAAGGAGCTTCTTTTGGTTGACTGCTGCGTCCGGGGCAAGGAGTCCCGCACCCGGAAACTGGCCGACGCTTTTCTGGAGGGCCTGGACCCCAAAAAATTTCACGTCACCCGCATCAGTCCCGAGGCGGAGGGCCTGCTGCCCCTCGCCGGGGCCAACTTCGCCCAACGGGAAAAACTGGTGGCTGAGGGAGAGCTGGACCACCCCCGCTTCCACTACGCCCGCCAATTCGCCCAGGCCGATGCGGTGGTCTTCGCCGCCCCTATGTGGGAGCTGAGCTTCCCTGCCATTCTGAAGATCTATCTGGAGAACGTATCGGTAAAGGGTCTCACCTTCGGCTGTGACGCCGACGGGCTTTTCGGCTCCTGCCGCGGCTCCCGCCTCATCTTTCTCACCACCCGCGGGGAGCGGTACGAGGGCAGTGATATGGAGCAGGGCAGCCGTTACTTAGAGGCCATGTCCAAGTTTTTCGGCTTCGGCGGCTACAGCTGCATCGCCGCCGACGGGCTGGACGCCGCCGGCTCCGACCCCCGGATCATTCTGGCCGACGCCTGCGGCCGGGCCAGGGGCCTGGCCGCATCCCTCTCCTGACCCCAGGTCAAAAAAAAGAGCGGCCCCTTGGTGTCTCTGGGGGCCGCTCTTTCCGTCTCTTCATGCCCCAGCCAGCCTGGCCAGAGCGGTAAACAGGATGCAGGCCCCCATCCCCAACCCCGTGGGCAGCGCCGCCGCCAGAGCGGTCCACTTCCAACTCCCCGTCTCCTTGCGGATGGTGAGCAGGGTGGTGGAGCAGGGCCAGTGCATCAGAGAAAAGAGCATCACATTCACCGCCGTCACCCAGGTCCAGCCGTTCTCCAGAAACAGGGCCTTCATCTCAGTAAGGCTCCCCAGCTCCAAAAGGCTCCCCTGGGCCAGATAGGCCATCAGGATGATGGGGACCACGATCTCATTGGCGGGAAAACCCAGGATAAACGCCATCAGGATCACCCCGTCCATCCCCATGATCCGGGCGAAGGGATCCAAAAACGAGGCGCAGTGGCCCAGCAGGGTGGCCTCCCCCACCGTCACATTGGCCATGATCCAGATAAGCAGCCCCGCCGGCGCCGCCACCGCCGCCGCCCGGCCCAGGACAAAAAGGGTCCTGTCAAAAACAGACCGGACGATGACCCGCCCCACCTGGGGTCTCCGGTAGGGGGGCAGCTCCAGGGTGAAGGAGGACGGCTCCCCCTTCAATACCGTGACAGACAGAAGCCTTGTGGCGGCAAAGGTAAGCCCCACCCCCAGCAAAATGACCCCCGTCAGCAGCAACGCGGACAGGACAGAGCCTCCCCATCCTCCCGCCGCCCCCACAAAAAACATGCTCAGAATGGCGATCAGCGTGGGGAACCGTCCGTTACAGGGCACAAAATTATTGGTCAGAATGGCCAGCAACCGCTCCCTGGGGGAGTCAATGATCCGGCAGCCCACAATGCCCGCCGCGTTGCACCCGAAGCCCATGCACATGGATGGTTCAAAAGGGAACACGTTTTATGCTGTGTATTGGTATTCCCGCTCCTTAGTCATAAACCGGAACCATATCTTGACTGTCTGCACCTTGACCCGCCCGGTTTCCATTTTTTGATAGAAGCCCTGTCCGATCTCAATTTTCTCGATCAGCTTAAATAGCAATTCAGGATCAAGAGCCTCCAGTTCTGTGTACTCCCGCACCAGTTTATAGAACTGTTCATAAGCCTGCCGGGGGTCAGCGGCAGGTTGGGCCGGTTTCTCCAGGTCGGTCAGCCGCTTCTGCACCAGCTCCGCTTCCCCCTCATATTTCTCCAGCAGCTTACGCAGGCGGGAATCGGAAACGAGCCCGCTTAAATGGTCATCATACAGCTTTTCGATGATCCCGTCCAGCTCCCTTTCCCGGCGCTGTAGGACAGCGATCTCCCCGTCCCGGTCATTCTCCATCTCTTGATCTTGCTTGGATCGGGAAAGCTCCTCCGCAAGCCTGCGGCGCTCCTCCCCGCTCAACGCCACCTCCGCCCGTACCGCCTCTAAAACGATGTGATAGAGCGTCTCATAGTCAATGGCATGGTTGGAGCACTCCGAGCTTCCATAGAGCTTGTAGCCGCCGCAGACAAGGTTAGCGGCGGCTCCTTTTTTCCGGGTGCCTGTGGCGGACATATTCCGCCCACAGTCGGCGCATTTGGCAAGACCGGAAAAGATGTTGCGAAAGCCCTTTGTTTTGCGGCAGGTACGGCTTTGCATGATCCTCTGGACCACAGAGAAGGTCTCCTCCCCCACAAGGGCTTCATGGGTGTTCTCCACAACGATCCAATCCTCTTTGGGATTTTGCAGGGTGAGATCGCTCTTAAACGATACCTTTGTGGTTTTCCCTTGCACGGTATGCCCCAAATAGGTCCTATTTCGCAGGAGCTTTGAAACACCCGCCGGGGTCCATTCCCTTCTTTTGGTGTAGTCCTCCATCTTTAGATAGGGATGGGTCATACAGCGGTATACCGCCGGTGTGACCACCCCTTCCCCGTTCAGAATACGGGCGATCTCAGAAAGCCCCGTTCCTGCCTCTGCCAGCCGAAAAAGCCGTTGTACGATGGGAGCCGTCACCGGGTCCGGGACCAGATGATTCTTGTCTCCTGGGTCCTTCTGGTAGCCGTAGGGGGCAAAATTTCCGATGTAGCTGCCCCCCTGCATTTTAGCGGAAAAGGCAGAGCGAATTTTCCGGGAGGTATCACGGGCGTACATCTCGTTAATGACATTTTTGAAGGGGGCTATATCCGTATAGGGACTGTCAGAATCGTAGCCATCATTGATAGCAATATACCGTACCCCCTTTGAGGGAAAATATATCTCGGTATACTGCCCCGCCGTGATATAGTCCCTCCCCAGACGGGACAGGTCTTTGGTCAACACCAAATTGACCTTCCCTGCCTCAATATCAGAGATCATACGCTTAAACTCCGGGCGTTCAAAACTGGTCCCGCTCCACCCGTCGTCTATGTATTCGTCATAAATAGAAAAGTCATGTTCCTCCGCATAGGCCCGAAGGATCTTCCTCTGTGTGGTAATGCTGGAGCTCTCCCCTACGCCATCGTCTCTGGAAAGGCGCATATAGAGTCCCGCCCGGTAATGCTTGCGATTGGACTGCATACTACCTCCTTCCCAAGTCCAATCGACCCACAACAATTCTATTTATATTTTATCTGTCTTTTCGTCACAGGTCAAATTTTCGGCTTTTTTAAGTAAGAGTTCCATCAACAATTCCTTTGCGGTCTTTTCTCCCATTCCCCATATCTGTACTGTACAGATTTTTCGGGCTGCCAACTCTGTCGTTTTCATTGCTCCATCGCCCCCAGCGAAATGTATGCCAACCGGGCCGAATAATATGCAGTAGAGAAACATGCCTCAATTTGAGGTGTGTTTTTGTCGAACCATGCATTTCAAATCGGCTCTCTTTTGTGACTGCACTACTATCACTCCGAAGCAAAGAAAAAATGAAAAAAGCGACAAAATAGGTCACCAGTTTCAAAAATGGTTCTATATTCAGTAGTTTTCGCAGAAGCAACAGATGGTCTCAACTATTTGGTATAAACAATAATGGAGGTAGGGAATGCTCCCTACCTCCATTCATGATTCCGTACCCAAAAGATGTAAACGAATCTTTCACTCTAAAATGAAGTAAGCAAATCAGGAAGATCCCCGATCCGCTCCAGAAAATAATCCGCTTGGGACTGGTCCATGGGGTACCGGGTCTCCCGCCTGGCCGCCACCTTGATCCCTGCGGCCTTGGCGGCAGCGATACCGATAGAGGAGTCCTCCACCACCAAGCATTGTTCCGGAGGAAGATCCAGCTTTTGCAGAGCTTTCTGATAGATCTCCGGATCCGGCTTGCAGTTTTCCACATCATCCCGGGTAAGCATAGCGGCAAAATAATCGGTCAGTCCGCACTCCCCGATACTCTGTTCCACCTTGTCCCGGGGGGAGGAGGTAGCCAAGGCCATCCGGTAGCCCTTCTCCTT
>CANPNN010000096.1 GCA_947575475.1 uncultured Pseudoflavonifractor sp. | reverse complement strand
TGGCGGCCTCGGCGGGCTCGGAGGCGTCCTCGTCAGGGATAAAGTCCCCCAGGTGAGAGTCCTCCTCCTCGCCGATGGGGGTCTCCAGGCTCACCGGCTCCTGGGCGATCTTCAGGATCTCGCGGATCTTCTGGACCCTATCGTTCCGATCCTTCTCTTCCAGCCTCTCCCAAGGGGTGGAACCGCTGTGCATGGCCTTGGCCGTCTCCTCCGGGGAGGGATCGTGACCCAGCTCCTGAAGGAGCTGGCGGTTGACCCGGATGACCTTGTTGATGGTCTCCACCATGTGGACTGGGATGCGGATGGTCCGGGCCTGGTCGGCGATGGCCCGGGTGATGGCCTGGCGGATCCACCAGGTGGCGTAGGTGGAGAACTTAAAGCCCTTCACATAGTCGAACTTCTCCACCGCCTTGATAAGACCCAGGTTTCCCTCCTGAATGAGATCCAGGAAGAGCATTCCCCGGCCCACATACCGCTTGGCGATGGAGACCACCAAGCGGAGATTAGCCTCGGCCAAACGCTGCTTGGCCTTCTCGCCGGCCTTCACGGCCTTCTCCAGCTCCGCCCGGGTCTCGGGGTCCAGGTCGTCCCCCGCCTCGGCCAGGGTGGCGGCCGCCTCATTGCCCGTACCCATGGCCTGGGCCAGGACGACCTCCTCATCGCTGGTGAGCAGGTCCACCTTGCCGATCTCCTTGAGGTACATCCGCACCGGATCGTCCACGCCGAAGGTATCGGCCAGGGCGGTGGGGTCCACCACCTCCTCCTCGCCGACCTCCTCGGTCTCCTCCAGCTCCTCGGGCGGGGGCTCCAGGTCCTCCTCCGTCAGCTCATCCAGGTCAGGCAGGTCCTCCTCGTCCCCGGCGGCGTCGATGCCCAGGTTCTCCATGATGTCGTAGAGCTTGTCCATCTGATCGCTCTCCAGGTTCAGCTCATCCAGGACCTCCATCATCTCGCCGGCGGAGAGCTTGCCCTTCTTCTTTCCCTTGTTAAGAAGATCGGCCACCTTCTCCGCGCCCGGAACTCCCTCCAGCAGCTTCATCAGCTCCGCCTTGCCCGCCTCCCTCTGCTCGGCGGAGACCTGGGGAACCTGCTCTTTGCTCTTCGCGGCCTTCTCAGGGGCCTTGCTATTCTTCTTCTCGCTCATTGTCCATCCTCCATTGTCGTCTTTTCTCTTTGCCTGTCCCGAAGCTCCCGCAGGGCGTCCAGGCTATTGGGGTCCTGCCGCATCCGGGCTTCAGAGCGTATGGTCTTTATGTAGTCTCCCATGGCCCGGCTGGCGTGGGCCATGGATTCCGGCTGACCGGCGGCCTCCACCAGGTGGCTCATCTCCTCAGCGGTGAACTCCCCCGCCAGGGCGGGCAGCTGAACGCTCAAGTCCCGGTCATGGCGGTCTTTCAGAAGTCCGAAGGCCTTTCCCAGCACAGGGGACGAGAACAGCTCCGGCGTTACGTCTGCCAGGGAGAACAGGGCCGGATCCATCAGCACCAGCCGCAGCACTCCCTCCTCGGCAAGGCCGGAACGAATATTCTCGTACCGGAGCTGGCGAGCCTTGGGCTGGCGGGAAACGGCGGGGGTCAGATCCCGGCGCTCCTCCTTCTTCCGAGCCTGCCGCGCCTGGCTCCGCCGCCAGCGCTCTACCTCTTGACCGAACGCTGTTCCGGTGATGCCTGCCGCCTGGGCCGCCTTATTTCCATAGATCTCCCGCTCGATGGGGCTTTGGAGCCGTCCCACCGTCTCCACCGCCGCGCGGAGGAAGGCCATCTTCCCCTCGTCGGTGGAGAGGTCCGCACGCTGCAACAGGGCATCCAGCTGATAGTCGTTCTGTCCCGCCGAGCCGTTCAGGCACTTTTCAAAGGCCGCAGGGCCAAATTTCTTCACAAAATCGTCCGGGTCCTGCTTAAGGGGCTTTCCGTCCTCCCCCGCCGCATTGGGGAGCTGGAGGACCCGCACCGTGAGATCAGCGTTCCTCAGGATGCCCAGCACCCGGTCGGTGGATTTTTTCCCCGCCTCATCATTGTCGTAGCAGAGCACCAGCTCCTTGGTGTACCGCGACAGGATCCGGGCGTGGTCGGCGGTGAGGGCGGTGCCCATGGTGGCCACCACATTGTCAAAGCCCGCCTGGTGGAGGGTGATGACGTCGATGTTTCCCTCCACCAGAATGAGGTTGGGCCGTTTCGTGGCCTTGGCGAAGTTGAGGGCGTAGACAAGCTGGCTTTTCTTGAAGCACACCGTGTCGGGACTATTGAGGTACTTGGCCCCCTCCAGCCCCGGCAAAATGCGGCTGGTAAAGCCCACCACGTCCCCCCGCACGTCGATGACGGGAAGCATGAGCCGGGAGCGGAATTTGTCGTATACCCCCCCATTCTTCCCCGCCACGGCAAGGCCGGCGTCGATGAGCTCCATCTTGCTGAACCCCTTGGCGGTAAGGGCTTTTGTGAGAACGTCCCACTCCCCCGGCGCCGCCCCCAGTCCAAACCGGGTGGCGAACTTGGGACTGATGCGCCGCTGGGCGATATAGTCCCGGACGGCGGAGCCGCCGGGGGAACCCAAATAGCCGTAATAGAACCGGGCGGCCTCCTTGTTGGCCTCCAGGGCCCGGCGGTATTTCTTCCGGCCCTCGTCGCTGCCCCGGGTCTCGGGGACCTCCATCCCCACCCGCCGGGCTAAGTGGCGGATGGCGTCGGGATAGCTCAGATGCTCCATCTCCATGACAAAGTTGATCACGCCGCCCCCCTTGCCGCATCCGAAGCACTTATATATCTGCCTGTCCCGGTTCACCGAAAAGGAGGGAGTCTTTTCCGTGTGGAAGGGGCACAGGCCCCACATGTTGGCCCCCTTGGGCGTCAGGGAGACATACTCGCCCACCACGTCGGCGATATCGCTCCGGGCCACCAGCTCGTCTATAAATTGTTCCGGGATGGCCATGCCTCTCCCCCCTTCCCTGATGATTTCCAAAATGTGACAAAGTTATACGCCGAAAGGAAAAAACGCCCGGTGGCCCCAAAACGCCCCGCAAAGCGCTCCTCACATGACCGTCCAGGCCTTGGGGATAAATAGCTCCTGATACCGCTCCACAGCGTAGGCGTCGGTCATGCCGGCAATGTAGTCACACACCGCCCGCTCCTTCCCTTCGGTCTCCCGGATGTCCCGGAACTCCTCGGGAAGCTCCTCCAGATGGCACAGGTAGTAGTCAAAGAGCTGGCGGATCATCTCCTGGGCCTTCCCCTCCTCCCCCTTGGCCACGGGGTTGAGGTAGACCGAGCGGAACATGAACTCCCGCAGGAGGGCCATGGCCTCCCGCTTCTCCGGAGATTGGAGAATGTCCGCCTTTCCCCGGCTGGTCTCTATGATGTCGGTAATAAGGGTGTTGATCCGCTGGGAGTGGGTCACCCCCAGGCGCTGGCCCACCTCGGCAGGAATGTCCAGGGGGTAGATGACCCCGCCCCGGAGGGCGTCGTCAATGTCGGCGGAGAGGTAGGCGATCTTGTCGGCGATCCGCACCGCCCTTCCCTCCAGAGTCTCGGCCTCCTCGCCCCCGGAGTGGCATTGGATGCCCCGGCGGACCTCATAGGTCAGGTTCAGCCCCTCCCCGTCGTTTTCCAGCCGCTCCACCACCCGGAGGGACTGCTGGGCGTGGAGAAAACCCCCGGGCATGATCTCATCCAAAAGCCGCTCCCCCGCATGGCCAAAAGGGGTGTGGCCCAGATCGTGGCCCAGGGCGGCGGCCTCTGTCAGATCCTCGTTGAGCCCCAAGCCCCGGGCGATGGTCCGGGCCACCCGGGCCACCTCCAAGGTGTGGGTCATCCGGGTGCGGTAGTGGTCCCCCTGGGGCTGCAAAAATACCTGCGTCTTGTGCTTCAAACGCCGGAAGGCCTTACAGTGAACAATGCGGTCGGTGTCCCGCTGAAAGCAGGTCCGCACCGGGCAGGGCTCCTCCTCCCTCTCCCGGCCCTTTGACCGGACAGACAGGCAGGCCAGGGGGGAGAGATCCTTCTCCTCCCGTTTTTCCAGCTCCTCCCGAATGGTCATAGCTTCCCCTCCTTTTCCCGGCGGTGATTTTTCTCCATATATGTCTTATACTCCGCAAAGGGCAAAAATCCTCTTTTTTTTGAAAAATTTTTTTAAAAAATTGGTCCCCGCCTATTCTCTGGGTACCGCCCGCCATCGGGTCCCCACGGTCCGGGGAACGATCTCTCCGGCAGACAGCTCTCCAAGCCGCTGGGCAAAGATGTCCTCGACCCCTTGGGGCAGAAAGGCCCGAAAGGTGATATCTGAGGTGAAGATATGCTCCCCCTCGATCCCCTTCAGGGGGGGAAGCTCCAGCTTCACCCGCTCAAAGAGGGGGTAGGGGCACTGGCACTCCATCACCGACCAGGGCCGGACCACCGACACCCCGGCGGCGTCCAGGGCGTCCTTGGCGGAGCGGCCGTAGGCCCGGGTCAGCCCCCCGGCCCCCAGCAGTACGCCCCCAAAGTACCGGGTCACCACACAGCAGACGTTCTCAATACTCTCCTTCTGGAATACCCCCAGCATGGGCTGGCCCGCCGTCCCCTGGGGCTCCCCGTCGTCGGAGTAACGCACCACGCCCCCTTGGCGGAGGATATAGCACCAACAGTTGTGCCGGGCGTCGTGATACCGCTTTTTCATGGCCTCCACACAGCCCCGGGCCTCCTCCTCGGTATTCACGGGCCACACGTGGCCGATGAACCGGGACCGCTTCTCGGTAAACTCGGTCTCCGAGGGGGCGGTAGGAATATAGTATTCGCTCATAGGCTCTGCCACTCCTCACGGGTCAAGGCGTAGTGGAGTTCCGTCCGCTCCTCGTCCATCAGCTCCACCCAGGCCTTTTCGGTAAAGCGGTACAAAAAGCCGCACTTCTCCACCACCCGGCGGGACTTGTCATTGAAGTCGTAGTGCCCGCACCAGATGGTCTGAAAGCCCAGCTCCTCAAAGCCATACCGCAGCAGCTCCTTCACCGCCTCGGGCATGAGCCCCCGTCCCCAAAAGTCCGGGTTCAGGGCATAGCCGATCTCGTCGTCCGGGCCGGGCAAACGAGTCTGGTGCCGGCCCACAAAGCCCGCCGAGCCGATGACCTTTCCCGAGGGCTTGTCCACCACGGCGAAGGTGTTGGGGGCGGAAAAGACGGAAGCGATGATCTCCCGGCTCTCCTCCAGACTCTTGTGGGGAGGCCACCCGGCGGCAGGCCCCACCCGGGGGTCCTTGGCATATTCATACAGGTCGGCGGCGTCCCCCGCTGTAAAGGGGCGCAGGATGAGCCGCTGAGTCTCTATCGTCATATGAAATCTCCGCCTTTCCATTCCGTTTGCTTGATGGTTGCCAGCAAATTTTCAACTGCGTGGAGCTGAGGGAATACCGTCCGATACACAATGTACGCCCCGCCCCGCAAATACGCTGGGGCGGGAACACGGGATGTTAACGGAAAAACACCCCGAACCCCGGCGGCGTAACGGAGTAAGCCGCTGGGGTAAATAACC
>CANPNN010000095.1 GCA_947575475.1 uncultured Pseudoflavonifractor sp. | reverse complement strand
CCGGACACGCAGGGGTAGTTCTTGCAATTGAGGCACCGGAGGGCCTCCTGAATGGCGGTCTCCTCGGAGTAGCCCAGGGCCACCTCGCTGAAATTATGAGCCCGGACCTGGGGCTCCTGAGTGGGCATAGGGTTCTTTTTGGGGTCCATATTCGGAAGATTAGCCATGGAGCTCAGCCTCCTTCTTGAACAGATTGCAGGTCTCCTCATGGGCATGGCGCTCAAAGCCATAATACATGCTGCCCCGGCTCATGGCCTCGTCAAAATCGATCTCATAGCCGTTGAAATCAGGTCCATCTACGCAGGCAAATTTGGTCACCGCCTTGCCGTCCTGATGGAGAGTAAGCCGGCAGCCGCCGCACATTCCTGTACCGTCGATCATAATGGGATTCATGGACGCCATGCAGGGAATACCGGTGGGCCGGGTGGCCTCCACTACAAACTTCATCATAATAAGGGGCCCGATGGTAATGACCTCGTCAAAGGTCTCCCCGGCGGCAAACATCTCGTTGAGGGGCACACATACGTTGCCCTCCCTTCCATAAGAGCCGTCATCGGTCATGACATAAAGCTTATCCGACGCAGCCTTGAACTCCTCCTCCAGGATCAGCAGATCCTTGGAGCGGAAGCCGATGACAGAGGTGACTTCGCAGCCCTGCTCGTGGAGCTTCTGGGCCACAGGGAGGGCGATGGCGCAACCCACGCCGCCGCCAACCACACAGACCTTTTTCAGGCCCTCCGTGTGGGTAGGCATTCCCAGGGGACCTACAAAATCGTGGATATATTCCCCCTCCTTCAGGTGGTTGAGCTTCTCGGTGGTGGCTCCTACGATCTGGAAGATGATGGTGACCGTCCCCTTGGCCCGGTCGTAGCCGGCCACGGTCAGAGGGATCCGCTCCCCCTCCTCGTCTACCCGGAGGATAATGAACTGCCCCGCCTGTGCCTTGGCGGCCACAAAGGGAGCTTCCACCTCCATCAGGGTAACGGTGGGATTCAACTCTTTTTTCCGTACGATCTTGACCATGAATACCACTTCTCTTTCACTTACAGTTTAGTTGCTTGTCTCACACTTCGTTAAAATTCTATCATTGCTAGCTTCGGCTGTCAAGGTCTTTGCGGGATTTCCAGAAAGAAGAAAGGGCGGCCAGGTATAGCCGCCCTCACACCTTCCAATATAGTATAACGGAAAAATTTCCCGCTGTCAACTCTGCCGCAACGGTTCCAAGCATTTGTTCCGTCAAGGTTTTCACAATAGCGAGGCCCAATCCGGTGTTCATTCCGGAGCGGGTCTTGTCCGAAGTGTAAAACCGGTCAAACACATGGGGCAGATCCTCCCCGGTCAGTTCTGCCCCGCCGTTGGTAAAGCGGGTCGCCACCTGCTCTCCTTCCCTTTGGGCCGAGATGGACAGTTTTCCCTCCCCGTGCTCCAAGGCGTTGCGGATCAGATTGGAGTAGACCCGCGTCATGGCCGCCCGGTCCCCCCACACCTGGGGCAGGTCCTCAGGAAGGTCCACTTCCACAGTAAAGCGGTCCTCCAGCTCATCGTAAAAGGCGGCTAACAGGGTGCCGATCACCTCCCGCAGATCCACCCGTTCCCGCACGATAGGGTACTCCCCCGCCTCCAGGCGGCTCAGGTCATAAAAGCTGGTGATAAGACCCTGAAGAACTCTGGCCCGGCTGGCGATGACCGCCAGATACTCCCCTCTCTGCTCCTCGGTGACCTCCGGACTTTCCAGAAGCTGAAGGTACCCCAGAATGGAAGTCAGCGGAGTGCGAAGGTCGTGGGACACATTGGCGATCTGACGACGGAGGGCCTGCTCCCGACGGCGAAAATCGGAGCGCTCATCCTCCCTGTCCCGCAGCAGGCCGTTGACTTCGGAGAGCAGCGCTTCAGAGGCACGATGCGGGGCGGCCAAGTGGAGAGGGGTGGCGCTCTTTTCCCGCCGCTGATGCCGAAGCTGTACCGCCCCCTTCTTCAAATTACGGTCCAAAGAATAGAGGCGTATGATCAAAATCAGGCACAGAAGCCCCAACGTCCCCGCCAGATAGCCCATCATCGCGCCCCCTCACATCAATTGATCTCTCTTTGGGAAAAGACTGCCAGCCCTGCCAGAGTGGTCACCAGGACCCAGCCTGCTCCCACCAGCCAGCTGTATGACATGCCGGAAAAAACGCCCCACTCTATATCCAGCGTATCATAAAGGTTCCGAAAAGGGGCCACGAAGAACCAGCGACTCATAAAATTCAGAAAATGGGAGGCGGTAGGATTTTCCGCACCACCCATCAGAGCGATAGGCGTCCCAAAGAGCAGGATCAGATAATCGACAGCTACCGCTCCCCCATTGCTCCTGACCGCAACCTGCAGGAAAAAGGCCAGGGACAGGCTTGCCAGCCACAGAGGCAGGACCAAAAGGGTCGATTTAATACATAGGTCAATACACAGCAGGGCATTCGCCTCCGCCAGCCCCCCCGCCAGGATGCATAACAACAGGAAAAAACCCAGCACCAGAAAAGCGGCCGCCGTCCCCAACAGGGCGCTGAAACCCAGCTTTCCCAAATAAATGCGATGCCGGGGGATACCAAAGACCACCTCGTTTTTCATGGTCCCGCGGCCATACTGGTCATCAAAAGCCCGCACCGCAAAAATGGGCGCCAGAAAAAAGCCCACCATCAGGGTCACTACATAGGCTCCGGCATATACCTCAAAGATCGGCTTCATCATTCCCAATGCCGGAAGAAAGAGCAGGGCGATCAGCAGCAGCAGAAATCCAAAGGCAATAAATATCCCCTTGGTATGGCGGAGCTTATACCACTCTGCAGAAATATAGTTAAGCATCTCAGCTGATCTCCCTCTTGCGGAAACAGATCACTCCCGCCGCAGTGGAGACGCCCAGCCAGGCCATTCCCAGGATCCAGGCATAGCCCAGCAGCTCCTCTGGGGCCTGGGTCCTCAGCAGACTGAAAGGAGTATTCAGGGAAATGATCCGTACCACATTGGCTATCGGCTCCAACGAAGGCATGAAAACAGTCAACAGGTCTACAAAACCGCTTCCTAAAAAGCCCACGATCATCACATAGGTGATGGTGGCAGCCGTATTCTTCATCACAAACTGCAGCAACATAAACAGGCCCAGCCCGCCCATCCACAGCGGGATAGCCACCAGCATCCAAAGGCCAAAGTTTCGCGCACTCTCTCCCAGTTCGTCTCCGGCGGGAAAAAGCACGCAGGAGAGCGCCAGGTATCCGCCGATCAGCACAGCGCACAGCACCACCGCCACCAGAACGGAGGACGCCAGCTTCCCCAGATAGATCCGCATCCGCGGAAGTCCGTAGGACACCTCATTTTTCAAGGTGTTATATTTGTACTGATCGGAGAACACGATATCCGCCGCGATCATCAGAAAATAAAGCCCTGCGGACAAGGCCATCGCCAGTACCCCCATCAGTTCAGAAACCGTGACCCGCTGAACCAGGATCATTCCGTCGCTCGTCTCGGTCTGATGGAGCCCCTCCACCCGCAACAGCACCATGAACGCCCCGGCCAAGGCCAGGATCACAGCCAGAAAGAGGTAGAAATACTTCCGGTGAAACGCTTTATAGCACTCCGCATTGATATATTTAACCATGGTGGACACCTCCCATCAGGTTCAGGAAGTAGTCCTCCAGATTGGCCCCCCGGTGCTCCATCCCCGCCAAGGACACCCCCTGCTCCACCAGGAGCCGGGTCACCCTTTCCGGCGTTTCCAAGCCCTCATAGAGCCGGATGGAACCGCCAGGCAGCACCTCAAAGTCCCGGTAACCCAGCTGCCGCTCCAGGAGAGCAGCTGCCCTGGGCGCGTCGTCCACCTTCAGCTCCAGGCAGTCCCGACACTTCTCTGCCAGCTTTCCGGCGGAGACCTGCTCCAGCATCCGCCCCTGGTCGATGAAGCCATAACAGGTAGCCAGGTTCTGGAGCTCGGAGAGGATATGGCTGGAGATGAGAATGGTGGTCTCATACTGCCGATTCAACTCCAACAGCAAGTTGCGGAACTCCACAATGCCCTCCGGATCCAGCCCATTGATGGGTTCGTCCAACAGCAGCAGGTCAGGCCGGTTCATCAGGGCCAGCGCCAGCCCCAGCCTCTGCTTCATAGCAAGGGAAAAGGCCTTGAATTTCTTCTTTCCCGTGTCGGCAAGGTCCACCTGATGGAGGGCGTCCTCCACCACATGGCTCCCCGCTACGCCCCGCTGGCGGCGGTAGTATTCCAGATTTTCTTTGGCGGTAAGATAGGGGTAAAAACTGGGGATCTCCACCATGGCCCCGGTGCGGGACCGGGCCCTTTGCAGTTCCCTCTCCCCGGTGGCGCCGAAAAGCTCTATCTCCCCAGCGGTTGGGACCGTCTGGGCCGCCACCATGCGGATGATAGTGGTCTTGCCCGCCCCGTTGCGGCCCACAAGACCGTAGATCTCCCCCTTGGGGATGGCAATGTCCACACGGTCCACAGCCAGGTGATTTCCGTAGCGCTTGGTCAGGCCACGGGTCACCAGTATGTTCTCTGCCATTTCACATGACCTCTCTTTCCTGAGTTTGACCCCAGTATACTGAAAAGTCAACAAGGGAGCTTGAAGGGAAGGTGAAGAAATCTTAAAGTTTGATTTCCTGACACTTCTTCACAAAGTTGGGACAGACGGCCCGAAAGAGCAGAAACAGGCCATATCCCACCGCCGCCCCCGCCGTATTCAGGATCAGGTCGTTGGCGTCCAAGCTGCGGTCGATAAAAAGCTGGATGACCTCAACGCAAAGGCAAAGGACAAACCCCATAGCCGGGACCTGCCATCCCCTGCGCTCTTTTTGCAGCATGGGCACAAAAAAACCAAAGGGAACATACAAGAGTAAATTGCCCACATGCTCCATACCAAAATCCCGCCAAAAGTCCGGGATCAAATTGTACCTAAAGGTAAAAAAGTGAAATGTGATCCCGCTCCAGGTATGGTATCGGAGCGTATACCAAATATGCCCCCAAAAATTTGCCGGACCCGCGGTCAGGGCCAATAGGCCCGTTAAATAGCACACAAAAATAACCTCTGTTATCCCTCGGCTGGAAATCAGCTTTTTCCCTTTTCGCCAGCGGGTCAAAATACAAACGCCCCCCCCGAACAGCACAACGGGAAGCAGATCCATGATCACGCCCATGTAATATTCCAAAGAGAACCACAGATCCATTATCCCTCTGCCTCCGCCATCTTAAAGCCAATGCCCCAAACCGTCTTGATATACCCGCTCCCGCCCAGCTTGGCTCGAAGATTACTCACATGGACGTTCACCGTGTTGTCATCCCCCATGTACTCCTCCCCCCAGACCTGCTGGTAGATCTGCTCCCGGGTAAAGACCTTCTTGGGATGGCTCATGAGGAGGGCCAATATCTCGAATTCCCGCGCTGTCAAGAGGATCTCCTTATCCCTGGCTGTCACCCGCACACTCTCCCGGTCTAACGTCAGATCTCCCCAGGTGAGAAGCCCCTCCGCCCCGCCGCCGGA
>CANPNN010000094.1 GCA_947575475.1 uncultured Pseudoflavonifractor sp. | reverse complement strand
GGCGGCCTTAATATAGTTGTTTACCTCCGCCAGGGTCACAAAGGTGGTGAGCTGTTTGGTATCCATATTGGTCTCCCTCATTCTAACTTTGTCACTATTATAACAAATTCAGGCCGCGCTTGTAAAGAATGAAAACAGGCCGCAGAGGTAAATGCCCCCTCTGCGGCCTTGTTTTCAAAGGAGAGAAACGCTTATTTAGAGATGGTCTCGCCGGCCAGCTTGCCGAAGACCACAGTATCCACCACGGCGTTGCCGCCCAGTCGGTTGCCGCCGTGGACGCCGCCGGTGATCTCCCCGGCGGCCACCAGGCCTTGAATGACCTTGCCGTCGGTGCCGATGACCTGGCACTTTTCGTTGATCTTCACGCCGCCCATGGTGTGGTGGACACAAGGCTGGCGGGGAGTGGCCACAAAGGGACCGGTGAGCAGCTTGGTGGAGAACAGGGTACGACCAAAGGGATCAGGTGCGCCGTCCACAGACTTGTTGAACTCCTCCACAGTGGCTTTCAGGGTGGCGGGGTCACAGCCGATCTTTTCCGCCAGCTCCTCAATGGTGTCGGCAATGTAAATATAGCCCTCTTCTTCCATCTGCTGGAAGGTAAAGCCATCAGCGGTGACCGCAGTCTTCACATCGGTGTAGTCGCCGTCGGCGGACTCGATGAAGAACCAGGTGGAGTCGGTCTGCTCCAGCAAGGCGGTGCAGATCTCATCCCGGCGCCCGTCTTCGCGGACAAAGCGCTTGCCCTCTTTATTGACGCACAGCTCCTGGTCGGTGTTGCTCAGCACCCGGAAGGGATACTTGGTCATGGAACCGTCCTTCACGTTGCCCAACTGGAGCAGTTGGATCTGATCCATATCCACCAGGTCGGCGCCCACAGCCTTGGCCATGGTGATGCCCTCGCCCTGGGAACAGCCGCTGCGGTTGGTAGTCATGACCTTGCTCAGATCGGGCCATTTTCCGGTGGTATTGTACTCCTGGACCATCTTGCCGTTGGCGGCAAAACCGCCGGTCGCCAGAACGACGCCCTTTTTGGCGCTGAGGGTATAGCTGTCGCCGTTGACGCCGGTAGCCTTCACGCCTACCACAGCGCCGTTCTCGGTCACCAGCTCGGTGGCGGTAGCGGAGGTAATGATCTCAATGTCCTTATTCTTGGCAATGTTATCCACATAAGTGTAGATAAATCCCGTGCCCATCTTCATGACGGAGGAGTGGGTCCGCTGCCACAGGGAACCGGCGCCCTGGCCGATGGGGCCAAGGAACTCCATTCCCAGATCCTGGACCCAGTCAAACCCTGCCACGGCATTCTCGGTGAGGACCTTCACAAGGCCCAGATCGGCCACATTGTCGCCGCCGTTGTAAGTTTGAAGGGTATACCATGCCACGCTGTCAAAAAGGTCGGTGCGGCCGGACTTCTTGTACTCGTCCCACTCCTTCTGGACAGTGTCCATCAGTGCCTTGTGCTCGTCGCTGACGGGCTTGGCCGCCAGGGCGGTCTTGATGGTGCTCTTTACGGAATCGGTCATGGTGACCTTGCTCTGCCGCTCGGGGTCGGGGTTGTTGTAGATGCCGCCGCAGACCAGGGTATCGCCGCCCACAGCGCCGTTCTTCTCCACCACGATGACCTTCGCCCCATTCTGGGCCGCGGAGATTGCGGCGGCCAGACCGGCTCCGCCGCCGCCCACCACGATGACGTCGGCGTCCTTGACAACGGCCTCAGGGGCCTTCTTGGCGGCGGGGGTCTTATACTTGCTCACATCAAGCCCGGCCTGCTTCAGGCAGTCCTCCACGGCGGACTTGATGGCGTAGCTGGTGATGGTGGCGCCGGTGACGCTGTCCACATTCACGCTCTGGTTCGCCACAATGGCCTCAGGGATCACCACAGCGGGAATGGAGCCCTCGGCCTTTCCGTCATACAGAGGCGCGCCGATGCCCGGCGTCTCCTGGCTCTTGACGACCTTCACATCGGCGATCTTGTCGCCCTCCAGGGTGACCTGGACCTGGACCTGGCCGTTGACGCCCAGCTTGGAGGCGGTATAGGTCACCTTATCCATGACCAGCTTGGCGATATTGGGGGCATTCTTGTCCCACTCCACCTGGATCCCCAGCAGCTCGCTGAGGTAGCGAAGGGGCACATAGGTGGCGCCGTCGTAGGAAAATACCTCGGCGGCGGTGCCGTCAGACTTCTGAGGGGTGACGCTCTGACCGTTGATGGTCATGTCCATGGGGGTGACAGAGATGGTCTTCTCTGTCCCGGCGGCCACGGCCACCGTACCCAGGACCATGAAAACGGCCAGCGCAAGGGCGGTAATGCGTTTTTTCATGACATGATCTCTCCTTTTCCATTCTGGGCGGGGATGGAAAATATTCCCCCGCCCTCTTGTGAAAAGTATAACATTATACAGTCTCTTTGTCCCGTCCGAAAAAGTGTTATCAGGTCTCACCTTTTTCGTTTTCTCTCCGTTTTTCGGCAGCGGCCCGACAGGACCCCGGCCACACCAAAGTCCTGGCCGGAAAGGGACTCCTTCAGCGTGCATTTTTTCCACCTTTGTGATATAATTCCTCTAAAAAGGGGGGAGGACCATGCTCTCACGTCAACGGCTGTTCTGGCGGCCCAAGACCTACGATCTGCTCGGCTCAGACAAGGCTTTTGTCCGGGCCTGCCGGGATAACTGCGCCTACCACATCAAGCACTGTCCCGGCTACGCCGCCATCTGCCGCCATCTAGGCTTTTCCCCGGACCGACTTCAAACCATAGAGGATCTCAGCGCCATCCCCGTGATCCCCACCCTCTTTTTTAAGCGGAAGGCCCTCTTCTCCATGCCCCAGTGGCGGATGGCCATGAAGGTCACCTCCTCGGGCACCAGCGGGAAATACAGCCGGATCGGCTTCGACTGGGGCTGTATCCTGGCCGAGGCCCCCATGGTGGTAAATCTGGGTTTCCGCCACCATCTGGTCTCCCCCAAGCCCGCCCACTGCGTTATCCTGGGCTATAAGCCCCATAAGTCTAACCACACCGGGGTCACCCGGACCATGTTCGGTCTCACCCACTTCTCCCCGCCCCTGAGCCGCACCTACGCCCTCAATCTGGTGGACGGGGCCTACGTCCCCGACCTGGACGCAGTGGCGGAGGCGCTGAGAAAGCTGGAGCGCTCCTCCTTTCCCACCCGGGTCATCGGCTTCCCCTCCTATCTCTGGTTCGGCCTTCAGCGCATGGAGGAGCTGGGGCTAAGGATCACGCTGCCCAAGGGTTCCCGCATCATTTTGGCGGGAGGCTGGAAGCAGCACGCGGACCAGGAGGTGGACAAAAAGACCCTTTACGCCTTGGTAAAGTCCGTATTGGGGATCCCTGAGGGGAATATCAATGAGCTCTTCGGAGCGGTGGAGCACCCCGTTTTTTACAACACCTGCGAAAAACATCATTTTCATATTCCCATTTACGGCAGGGTCATCATCCGGGACCCGGACACCCTGGAGTCCCTCCCCACGGGCCAGGTGGGGCTGGTAAACCTCATCTCCCCTCTGATGACCGCCACCCCCACCCTCAGCGTCATGACCGACGATCTGGGCTATCTGACCCCCGGCGACAAATGTGGCTGCGGCATTCAAAGCCCCTATCTCACCATTTTGGGGCGGGTGGGGATGCGCGACATCCAGACCTGTGCCGCAGGGGCCGCCGAGCTCTTAGGAAAGGGGGACGCCTTTTGATCTTCGCCAACGGAAAATTGCTGCCGGACAGCCGGCGGAGAGAGGTCATCGCCGATCTGGAGACCGCTGTCAATGAGGTTCGGAGGGGTCCGCGCCTGGAGGCCGAGACCGTCATCGCCGCCGTGGACGCTTTGGGAAAGCGGCTGGCGGGGGGAGAGTTTGACCAGCTCCTGGCCCAATTCCTTCCCGCAAACGTGACCTTGGACGACCTTCTCCCCCTCCTCTCCCGGGAGACCATCGAGGCCAAGCTGGCCGCCGAGCTGGGCCCCGATCCATTTGGGGACAGGCCCTTCCCCAGGACCACCGCCCGGGTCCTGCCCCTGGGGACCCTTCTCCACATTGCCCCTGGCAATATGCCGGGCCTTCCGGTCTATACTGCGCTGGAGGGGCTGCTCACAGGTAACGTGAACCTTCTCAAGCTGCCCCACGGGGACAAGGGCCTGTCCCTGGCAGCCCTCCGCCTGCTGGCGGAGCAGGAGCCCCGGCTGGCCCCCTACCTCTACGCCTTCGACCTGCCCTCCAAGGAGCAGGGAGATCTGAAGGCCCTGGCCGCCCTGGCAGACGGTCTGGTGACCTGGGGCAGCGACAGGGCCATTTTGGCGGCCCGCTCTCTGGCCCCCGCCGGGTGTAAGCTCATCGAATGGGGCCACCGGCTGAGCTTTGCCTATGTCTCCGGTTATGAGGATAAATCGTCTGAGCTCTCCAGTCTGGCAGCCCACATTATCGAGACCGGCCAGCGCCTCTGCTCCTCCTGTCAGGTCATTTTTTTGAATACCGACCGTTGGGAGGAGGGCAAGGCTTTTTGCAGAGATCTCCTCCCCTACCTGGAAAAGGCCGCCTCCCTCCGGCCCGGCCGGGGAGCGGGAGCCCAGGCCGTCCTCAGCGGCCAGACCGCTCTTTTGGAACGCATCATAGAGGGCCGGGCCAAGGGGGAGGTCCTGTACCCCGGCAAAGGCTGTTCCGTGATCCTCCGCCCCGACAGGGAACTAGAGCTCTCCCCCATGGAGGGCAATGTTCTGGTAAAGCTGCTCCCCCAGGAGGAACTGCTGTCCACCCTCCGCCGTCAAAAGGGGCGCCTGCAGACGGCGGGCCTTATCTGCTCTCCCGAAAGTCGGGAAGCCCTGACCGCTCTTTTATCCCAGGCCGGCCTGACCCGTATTACCAGAGCCGCCGCCATGTCCGCCGCCTTCCCGGGGGAAAGCCATGACGGAGAATCCCCCCTTCGCCGCTATCTGCGCATTGTAGACATAGAATCATAAGGAAGGAGCTCCCCCTATGTCCGAGATCACCAAGCACGCTCTGGAGGCGTCTTTGAAGCATCTCCTTCTCCAAAAGCCTTTGAACAAGATCACCATCAGCGACATCACCGAGGACTGCGGCGTAAACCGCATGACCTTCTACTACCACTTTAAGGATATCTACGATCTGGTGGAGTGGTCCTGTGTAGAGGACGCCCGGCAGGCGCTGGGGGGCAAAAAGACCTACGACACCTGGCAGGAGGGATTCCTCCAGATATTTCAGGCCGTCCAGAGCAACAGGCCCTTTATCATGAACGTCTACCATTCGGTAAGCCGGGAGCAGGTGGAGACCTACCTTTACGATGTGACCTACCACCTCCTCATCAACGTGGTAGAGGAGAAGGCAGCCGGTTTGTCCGTAAGTCAGGAGGACAAGGAGTTTATCGCCCACCTCTACAAGTATGCCTTTGTAGGCGTCATGCTGGACTGGATCCGCGCGGATATGAAGACGGACCCCCAGGCCATCATCGCCCGGCTCTCCCTGGTCCTCCACGGCAACATCACTGCCGCCCTGGAGCGGCT
>CANPNN010000093.1 GCA_947575475.1 uncultured Pseudoflavonifractor sp. | reverse complement strand
TGCACTGGGCGGCGTCGTCCCCGGCGTCGGCGGCCTTCTGATACCACTCCACCGCTTTCTCCCAGCTCTGGGGGGTGCCCCAGCCCATCTCGTGGCAGACGCCCAGGTTGCACATGGCGGGGGGATAGTCCTGCCCGGCGGCCAGGGTGTAAAGCCGGAAGGCCTCGTTGTAATCCTGCCCGACGCCCCGGCCCCGCTCATAGCACCAGCCCAGATTACACTGAGCCCGGGCGTAGTTCTGGTCGGCGGCCTTCCGGTACCATTCGGTGGCCTTCTCCCAGCTCTGGTCCACGCCTTTGCCCGCCTCGTAGCACCAGCCTAAGTTACACTGGGCACGAACGTAGCCCTGATCGGCGGCCAGGCGGTACCATTTGACGGCCTCCTCCCAGCTCTGGGCCGTGCCCTTTCCTGCCTCACAGCACCAGCCCAGGTTGCACTGGGCACGGGGATAGCCCTGCTGAGCGGCGGAACGGTAAAGCTCCACCGCTTTCTCCCAGCTTTGCTCCACCCCTTTGCCCGCCTCATAGCACCAGCCCAGATTGCACTGGGCGGGGGCGTAGTTTTGGTCGGCGGCCCGGCGGTAATAATCGGCGGCCTTCTCCCAGCTCTGCTCCACCTGGTCCCCCTCCTCATAGAAGAGGCCCAGCCGGGACAGAGCCCGTGGGAAGTTGCGCTGGGCGGCGGTGGAGAACCATTTGAAGGCCTCGGGCACGCTCTTCTCCACACCCTTGCCGAACTCACAGCACCAGGCGTAGTTACACATACCGGGAACATAGTCCAACTGGGCGGACTTGAGGTAAAGCCCGGCGGCCTTCTCCCAGCTCTGCTCCACCTCCTCCCCGTTCTCGTAGCAGAGGCCCAGGCGGCAGACGGCAGGGGGGAAATCCCGCATGGCGGCGCCCTGATAGAGAAGGACGGCCTCGCTCATGTCCCGATCCACGCCCTTGCCGTATTCATAACACCAGCCCAGGTTGTTGAGGGCACGGGGGTCCCCCTGGGCGGCGGCTTTGGCGTACCAGGCCACGGCGTCGGGCCAGCTCTGCTCCACGCCGCTGCCCGTCTCGTAGCACCAGCCCAGGTTGCACTGGGCCCGGGAGTATCCGCTCTCGGCGGCCATGGTGTACCAGCGGACGGCCTCCTCCCAGCTCTGCTCCACCCCCTGGCCGGCCTCATAGAGCCAGCCCAGGTTGCACTGGGCGGGGGCATAGCCTTGCTGGGCGGAGAGGCGGTAAAGCTCCACGGCCTTGTCTATGCTCTCCTCCACCCCGTCCCCACGCTCAAAGCAGAGACCCAGGTTGCATTGGGCACGGGGGTCCCCCTGGTCGGCAGCCTTAGAGTACCACTCCACCGCTTTGATCTGGTCTTTCTCCACCCCCTGGCCGGCCTCGTAGCACCAGCCCAGGTTGCACTGGGCGGGGGGATAGCCCCGGTCGGCGGAGGCCCGGTAGAGGGCGGTGGCCCTTTCCCAGCTCTGGTCCACCCCGTCCCCCTTCTCATAGCAGAGGCCCAGGTTGCAGAGGGCCCGGGGATCCTCCTGGTCGGCGGCCATGGAGTACCAGTAGACGGCCTCCTGCCAGCTCTGCTCCACCCCCTTGCCGAACTCATAGCACCAGCCCAGGTTGCACTGGGCCCGGGAATAGCCCATGTCGGCGGACTGGCGGTAGAGCTCGGTGGCCTTCTCCCAGCTCTGCTCTACCCCTTCACCGCACTCGTAGCAAAGGCCCAGGCAGCAGACGGCGGGAGCATACTCGGCCTCGGCGGAGCGCTGGTAGAGCTCCACCGCCTTTTCAAAGTCCTGCTCTACCCCCTCCCCCTGCTGGTAGAGCTGGCCCAGGGCGCACCAGCCCGCCGGGTCCTCCTTCTCCCCCACCTGCCGGAAATAGTCGGCGGCCTTCTCCGGGTCCTGGGGAAGGCCCAGGAGCCCCCGCAGGTGGCAGATACCCATGCGGTAGATCGCGGGGGGATAATCCTCGTCCAAGGCCCGCTGTATGTATTCAAGGGCTTTTTCGTTTTCCTCCTTCTCCTCCGCCTGGTCGGCAAGGCACATCCAGCCGTAGCCGGAGACATAGTCCTCCTCCACCGGAATGAAGAAGGTGCCGCCGCAGTGGGGGCAGACCTCCAGGTTGGGATCGTCGGTCACATAGCCGCAATCAGGGGAATCACAGCGAAAAAAATCCATAATAGGAGCCTCCTTTTTTCAGTGTGCTATTTTTCAGGAAAGATATATAGCTATTATAATCCTTCCGGCCCTGAGATACAAGTAGAAAAAGGCCTTGCAATGTGCCCTGAAATAAGATAGAATAGAGGTGCTAAGGCAACGACAGGAAACCGCACAGGGATCTGAGCCTCAAGCATGTTGGGATATGCTTCGGAAGAAACAAGATCAAACAACAGGAGGTAAATCAAAATGAAGATCAAAAACATCGAACATGTAAAGGATTTTCTTGCCGCCGTCGAAAAGTGCCAGGGAGAAGTTTGGCTGGAATCTCCCATGGGAGACAAATACAACTTGAAGTCTGAGTTGTCCCAGTACCTTGCCATTGGCGCACTGCTGAAGGAACACGGAAATTGGCTGGAACTGTTTTGTTCCCAAAAGGAAGATGAGATTCATTTCTTCCATTTCTTCGCGGAACATCCCGAGGTCGTGTAATAGGCGATCACGCACGAAGGAAAAAATGATTTTGGATATAAGGGACCGGGAGCAAAATGCTCCCGGCCCCTTTTTTTACAGCTTGCCGTCCACCTGGTCCCGGAGGGCGGCAACGGCTTTCTTGAGCCATTGGGGCAGAGGCGCCCCCATAGCCCCGGCGTTTTCAATGATGCTGCCCACCTCGGTGAGCAGATACCAGCCCACCACCAAAGGGCAGAGGAACACGGTATAGGTGAAGGGCAGCGCCTGCCCGGCCACCGCGGTGAGCTGTCCGGCCACCAGGTCCAGGATGCCGGCGGCGGCCACCGCCGCCACGCACCCCGCCTTGTGCCAGAGCCCCTCCCGAGCCAGGCGGGAGGACCACTCCCCCTTCTTTAAGCCAACGGCCATGCCCGTACACACGTCCAGGGCCATGCACACCACCCAAGCCACAATCAGCCAGCCGAACCAGCCCCACAGGGCGGTGAGCATGGCCATGGCCGTGGTGAAAGCCCCCTTCCAGAGGGTAATTTTCTCCTCCATCATCCCGCCGTCTCCTCTTCCCGGGCGGGCCTATCCAAAAGCCCCGCCCGGTCCATCCAGACAAGGGGCTGGAGGCTGGGCTCCCAGACCCCGGCATTGCCCGACTCGTCCACCCTGATGTACCCGTTCTCCAACGCCTTCCGGACCGCAGGCCGGGCCCAGGCAGGCATTTCGTCAATACTGTGATAGAGTTTCATTTCCTCTTCTCCTTTCTCTTCCTTCTGCTCATCCCGGCTTTCGTAACCGGGCCGGGCTGCGCCGCCTACCCAGGAAAGGGCCCGGCGCTTCCGGGCTACGGCGCCGCCGTTTGCCTCGTCAGAGCCCGTGTTGCCGTCGATGGTGGTCACATAGCCCTCCTCCACGCGTTCGCAGAGGCCCACATGGTTCATACAGCCGCTCTTGCCCCCGTCAAAGACGAAGAACACCAGGTCCCCAGGGCGGAGCCGGGTTTTGTCCACCGTCCGGCCCTCCTTTTTATAGTGGTTCCAGAGGGCGGTGCAGGAGGCAGTCTTCCCGCCGCCGTAGAAAAGCGCCGGTAAGCCAGCCTCCCGGAACAGCCACCACTGGAACACACAGCACCAGGGGTAGCCGCTGCCGCTGACCTCCCGACCATAGTAGGCGGTATTGTATTTCACCCGGTTGCTGCCTAGGGGGGATTCGGCCTCCCCCAACTGGCTCCGGGCCAAATCCAAAAGTGCTTCTTTTTCTGACACAGTTTTCTTCCTTTCCACAGATTTTTCATTGACTTTTCAGTCTTCCTTAGCTATGCTTGTACTGTCGGCACAGAGCTCCGCCGCTTCCTCCCGGGTGAGCCGCCCGGCGTCGGCCAGGGCCTGGATACGGGCCTTGTTCCACAAGCGGGGGTAATACTTTTGGGCCAGTTCAAACACTGTCATAAACCTTCACCCCCTTAAAGAGACACCCCGGCCATGGCGGCCAGGAAGTCCACGTCGGCCCGGAGCCGCTCGGCCTCGGTGGGTTCACTCTCCGGCTCCTGGGGCCGCTCCTTCGCCGTGACGGCAGTGAGGGCGCCCCCCTCCACCGTCAGGTCACAGTAGCCGCCGCAGTCCCAGACGGTCCGGCTGAGATGCTCAGGCACCGCGATCCAACCCTCCAGCCAACATTCGGTGCGGTGGCTCTGGCTCTGGATGGCGTGCCCGCCGTCGGGGCGGGCATTCCGTTCGATAATGGTCAGCATATTTTGCTGCCTCCTTTCTTTGGAAGGGCGGGATTTTGAGAAAGCCCTTCCAAAGATGGTGATTTCACCCCCAAGTGTGGGACGTTTTCGTACATCCAAGGAAAATTTTTTTGAAAAATTTTTCAAATCCCTCTTTGTGGGACGTTTCTATACAACCAAAGCATCAAAAAGGAGAAGTACAATGAAACGTATTTTGATGATCGGCACCGGAGGCACCATCGCCTCTGAAATGACCGAGGCCGGGCTGACGCCCGGCCTCGGCGGGGAGGATTTTCTGCGGTATGTGCCCCATCTCAGGGACCTCTGCCAGGTGGATTGCCTTCAGGTGTGCAACATTGATTCTACCAACATGACCCCCAGCCACTGGCTGCTGGTGGCCAAGGCCATCCGGGAAAATTACAGCCGCTATGACGGCTTTGTGGTCTGCCACGGCACGGACACCATGGCCTACACCTCGGCGGCCCTCAGCTACCTCATTCAGGACTCCCCCAAGCCCATCGTCCTCACCGGGAGCCAGAAGCCCATCCATATGGACATCACCGACTCCAAAACCAATCTGATGGACGCCTTCACCGTGGCCTGCGACGGCCGTATCCCCGGCGTGACGGTGGTCTTCGGCGGGGCGGTGATTTTGGGCACCCGGGCCAGGAAAACCTATTCCAAGAGCTTCGGGGCCTTTTCCAGCATCAATTACCCGGCTCTGGGGATGGTCCAGGACGGCCGGCTGGTGCCCTACTTCCCCACTCCGGCCCCCACCGGGCCCATTTTCTACGAATCTCTGGACGAGAATGTGGCCCTTCTGAAGCTCATTCCCGGGGCCTCCCCCGCTCAGCTTTCCTTCCTCTTAAAGGAAAATCACGCCGTCATCATCGAAAGCTACGGCGTGGGCGGCGTTCCCGCCGGGGACCAGGGGGAGTTCTACGACCGCATCCGCCAGGCCGTCAGCGGGGGCAAGATCGTGGCGGTGACCACCCAGGTCCAGAACGAGGGCAGCGACCTGTCCATTTACAGCGTAGGCCATAGGCTCAAGAGCGATTTGGGGGTGCTGGAGTCCTACGACATGACCACCGAGGCCATGGTGGCGAAACTGATGTGGGCCCTGGCCCTCACCAAAGACCCCAAGGAGCTGAACGAGCTCTTCTACACGCCCGTGGCCAAGGACATCCTCTGCCGGGA
>CANPNN010000092.1 GCA_947575475.1 uncultured Pseudoflavonifractor sp. | reverse complement strand
ACCGAGGACGCGGTGGAAGCGGAAGTCTCCGCCAACACCTGATGAAGGTCATCGGCATCACCGGCCCCACCGGGGCGGGGAAAACCACCGCCCTGAACGTCCTGCGCGCCCTGGGGGCGGAGGTGGTGGACGCGGACGCGGTCTATCACCGGCTCCTGGCGGAGCGCGGAGAGTTGAAAAAGACGCTCACCGGAGCCTTTGGGGAGAATATCCTGGACGGGGAGGGCAAAATAGACCGGAGGCGGCTCTCCCAGAAGGTCTATCCGAACCGGCTGGAGGAGTTGAACGCCATCACCCACCCCTATGTGGTGGCGGAGGTGGAGGCCATGCTCTCTTCGGCGGAGAAACGGGGCTGTCCCGCCCTGGCCATCGACGCCATCGCCCTTATCGAGAGCGGCCTTGCCGAAAAGTGCGACGCGGTGGTGGCCGTTCTGGCCCCCAAGGAGCTGCGCCTCAAGCGGATCATGGCCCGGGACGGGATCGACGAGGCCTATGCCCGCCGCCGGGCGGATCACCAGAAGCCGGATGGGTTTTTCCGGAAGCACAGCACGGCGGTGTTGGAAAATACCCGGGAGGATACCCCTGCGCAGCTTGAAAAGCAGGCCCTGGAGCTTTTTCAAAAGATATTGACACAGCCGTAGAAAAATTCATAATTTTGTGGTAACCTATCCATAGGACTACAAAGGAGGTAAGGATATGGATGAGAAAGTAAAATCTCCCGCCGGGCAGCGGCGTGAGCAGCTTTTTGACAACAAGAGGAATGGGTACGACCGCCTCTCCGAAGCTGACGAGACCGCCATGAAAAACTACTGCGAGAACTACAAAAAATTCCTGGACGCCGCCAAGACCGAGCGGGAGGCGGTGGATGAGGTGATCCGCCAGGCCCAGGCCCAGGGTTTTACGGCCTACGCCCGGGGCATGACGGTGAAACCCGGCGACAGGCTTTACCGGGTGAACCGGGGCAAGTCGGTAATGCTGGCGGTCATCGGGGAGAAGTCCCTGGCCGACGGGGTGGCCATCGGCGCGGCCCACATCGACTCCCCCCGGCTGGACCTGAAGCCCCAGCCCCTCTATGAGGACAGCGAGCTTGCCTTCCTCAAGACCCACTACTATGGCGGCATCCGCAAGTACCAGTGGGTCGCCATCCCCCTGGAGCTTCACGGCGTGGTGGTCCGCGCCGACGGCTCCTCCGTCCGGGTGGCCATCGGCGCGGGGGCGGGGGACCCGGTGTTCACCGTGGACGACCTGCTGCCCCACCTGGGCGCAGAGCAGTCCAAAAAGTCTTTGGCAGAGGCGATCCCGGGAGAGACCCTGAACATTCTGGTGGGCTCCCGGCCCTTCAAGGACGACGAGGGGGCCGACCGGGTGAAGCTGGCCATTCTGGACATCCTGAACCAGAAGTACGGCCTTACCGAGACCGACTTTATCTCTGCCGAGCTGGAGGCGGTCCCCGCCTTCCGGGCCAGCGACATCGGCTTTGACCGCTCCCTGATCGGGGCCTACGGCCAGGATGACCGGGTGTGCGCCTATGCCTGCTTTGCGGCCCTGCTGGATATGGGGATCCCTGCCCACACCGCCGTGTGTATGCTGGCGGATAAGGAGGAGATCGGCTCCACCGGCGTTTCCGGCATGAAGTCAGCGGCCTTCGACACCTTTATGAGCGACCTGTGCGACGCCCAGCGGGTGGCGCTGAAGACCTGCTATGAGCACTCCTTCTGCCTTTCCGCCGACGTGTCGGCAGCCTACGATCCCAACTTTGCCGAGGTCTATGAGAAGCGCAACTCCGCCCTTGTGAACTACGGGGTGGGCCTTTGCAAGTACACCGGCTCCCGGGGCAAGTCCGGAGCCAGCGATGCCTCCGCCGAGGTGGTGGGCTTTATCCGCCGCGTGTTTGACAGGGCGGGAGTCATCTGGCAGATGGCGGAGCTGGGCAAGGTGGACGCCGGCGGCGGCGGCACCGTGGCGGCCTATATGGCCGAGCGGGATATCGACACCCTGGACGCGGGGGTCCCGGTGCTCAGTATGCACGCCCCCTTTGAGACCACCGGCAAGCTGGACTGCTATATGATGTATAAGGGTATGAAAGCGGTCTATCAGGCGGGATAAAAAAGAAAAGATCCGGCAGCCAGTTTGGCTGCCGGATCTTTTAAATTGTTACCACTTTGTAACTTTTTGTTACCGTTTGTAACCGCCTTTTATTCGCAGGATTCCATCGTGCCGAAAAACAGGGGCAGGCCCATCTCTATATCCACGATACCATAGACAAAGGGACGGTCAAAGCGGAGATAGATGAGGTCCTGGGGCGGCATATCGGAGGTGGCCTCCATCATCACCGCAGTTACCGCCGCGGCCTCGGTGCCCTTCTCGTTGAGCGCAAAAGCGGTCTTGTGGATCACATCTCCGATATAGAGGGGCTGGCCCTCCGCGCTGCCCATGGCGGAGAAGTCGGCCAGGTTGGGGTCAAAGGCTCCGGCCAGCCCCATGGCCTGAAGGACTTCCGTCAGGGAGCCGTCCCACTCGGTTTTGAACTTGGGACAGGTGAGGCTGACCCGCCTGCTCTCCCGGGCGGAGAGCAGGGCCGGGACCGTGTCCTGTCCCCATCCCGCCAGATAGTCGGAGAGGGCCGTACCCTCGTTGGGCAGCATCAGGAGGAGCCCCAGCCGCCCGTCGTCATAGGGGAGAAGGACTCCCTGGCCGTCTTCGGCGGCAATGTATTCCTCGTTCCGGACGCCGTTGTGCATCCCCTTGGGGTGGGTCACGGCGCCGTCAGCGGCGGTGAAGTCCATCTCCCAGTCGGAGGTGGGGTCCTCAAAGGGATGCAGGAACTTGTTTTTCAGGTAGACGGCGTTGATCAGGGCCAGTACCGCATCGTCGCTGAACCGGTCCGCCACCGAGGGGATAAGCCCCTTTGTGGCATCCTTGATCCAGTTGTTTACCGCCTTTACCGTCTCCGGGTCCTGGAGGTCCTGCTGGAACAGCTGGGCCTTATAGGTGTCCTGGCACCGGAGGACAAAGCCGTTGGCCAGGACCACGTCCGGGTCGGCCCAGAGAGAGTTGACCAGGGTGGCTTCGGTGGAGCCGCCCAGTTTGGCGTAATCTGCCAGAAAGCGGGCGCACAGGCTGTTCAGGATATCCCGGCTGAGGCCAAAGAGGGTTTCAAACTCTTTCAGGGTGTCCTCGGCGGCTCCGTTGGCCGTCATGCCCAGGGCCAGGGTGACCGACAGGGGGGAGACCAGCACGTTTTCCCCTGACTCCTGGTTCTGCCGCAGCAGCTCCAGAGCAAAGGCCTGGTAGCCGTCCAGGACTCCCTCGGCGGTGCAGCCCAGCTCCTCCACAGGGGGGAGAGAACCCTCCGGGATGGGCAGGGGCTGGACTGCCTCCTGGGGCTGGATCAGCGCGGCGGTGCATCCGGCCAGCAGGGACAGGGAGAGCAGGGCGGAAAGGATACGGTGGGATCTCACAACGGACAACTCCTTTCGGGTCTTTGCCTTTTTAGACGAGCCCCAAAAGAAAAAGTTCCATTATTTGATATAATAGACCCAATTTTCCTTTCGCTTGGGGGCGGCGGGGTACTCCCCGGCCACATACCCCAGGGCGCAGTGGCCGACGCCCTCATACTCCTCCTTGACGCCGAGGCTTTTCAGAATGGCTTTGCCCTCCTCGCTCTCAAATTCCTCCTTGGCCCGGTGGATCCAGCAGCTCCCAAGGCCCAGCTCGTGGGCGGCCAGCATCAGGTTGCCCATGACCAGGCTGCCGTCATAGACCCGGTTGGCCACGTCCTTCCTGGCCAGCACGATGAGGATGACGGGGGCGCCGTAGAAGGGGTCGGAGCCTTCCTGACCCATGATCCGGGCGTTGGCGGCGGCGATCTTGTCCCGCATCTCCCGGTTGGATACCTGGATGATGATGGGGGATTGCAGTCCCCGACTGGTGGGGGCCCAGGAGCCTGCCTCTATGATCCGGTCCAACAGGTCCTGAGGGACCGGGTCGGGCTTGAAGCTGCGGACGCTCCGCCGGGTTTTGATCTGTTCCAACAAGCTGCTCATGTTAAGTGACCTCCCATGGAAATGTTTCACTGCCATTATACCACAAGAGGAGACGGCGGGAAAGGGGGCAGCCCCTCTCAGCAGACCTCTTTTTCCAGTTCCCCTTTGAGTTTTTCCAGGGCCTTTTTTTCGATGCGGGAGACATAGCTGCGGCTGATGCTGCACTGCTGGGCGATCTCCCGCTGGGTCAGGGGGTTTTCTCCCGTGAGGCCGTAGCGCAGGGTGATGACCAGTTTTTCCCTCTCGTCCAGGCATTTTTCCACACACTGCCGCACCGCCTTGCCGGCGTCCTTGGCGGAGAGCTCCTCCAGCATGTTGTCATCCACCCGGATCACATCCATAAGGGAGAGAGAGCCGGCCTCCCCTTCGGCGTCCAGGGTGTCGGACAGGGAGACCTCCCCCTGCAGTTTCCGTTGGGAGCGGAAATGCATCAGGATCTCGTTTTCGATGCACCGGGAGGCATAGGTGGCAAGGCGCACGTTCCGGTCCGGCTTGAAGGTGGAGATCCCCTTGATCAGTCCGATGGTGCCGATGGAGATCAGGTCGTCCTGATCGCAGGACTGGGTGTAGTATTTTTTTACGATGTGGGCCACCAGGCGAAGATTATGTACGATGAGAGCGTCCCTGGCCTCCTGGTCTCCGGCGGCGAAGCGCTCCAGATACTCCTGTTCCTCGTCGGGCTTCAGGGCCCGGGGAAAGGAACCGGAGGCGTGGTCCAGGCGGAGAGGGAAGAACAGGGTGTGGAGCATCAGCACGAGCCAGGCGGAGAGCATGGGCGGAGACCTCCCTTTTGAAAATTCTCCACCATTCTATTCAGGGAGGATTTGTCCTGATACAAAAAAAGGACCGGGCACAGCCCGGTCCTTTTGAGCCGGTCTGCCCCGGGGCAGACGGCGTTATTTCATGAATTTTTTCAAAAGCCGGGCGACCTCCTTGACGTCGATGGGCTTGGCTATGTGAGAGTTCATCCCGGCCTGCAGGGCCTTCTGAACATCCTCGGCAAAGGCATCGGCGGTCATGGCGATGATGGGGAGATCCGCGTCGGGCCGGGTCAGGGCCCGGATGGCCCGGGTGGCCTCGTAGCCTGTCATCACCGGCATTCGGATATCCATGAGGATGGCGTCGTAATAGCCGGGGGCGGAGCGTTGGAACATGTCTACGCACAGCTGGCCATTCTCTGCCCAGTCCAGCTCCAGGCCCAGGCTGCGGAGCAGTTCGCTGGCGATCTCCCAGTTGAGCTCGTTATCCTCGGCCAACAGGACCCGGCGGCCGGAGAGGTCGATATCCTGCTGATGGGGGTCGGGCGCGACGTCGTTGGACTGTCCGGTATATTGCATCAGGCTGTGGTATAGGGTGGACTTGAACAGGGGTTTGGAGATGAAGCCGCTGATGCCGGCGGCTTTGGCCTTTTCCTCGATCTCGCTCCAGTCATAGGCGGAGATGAGAAGGATGGGGACCTCGCTGCCCAGGGTGTGACGGATGCGGCGGGCGGTCTCGATGCCGTCGATGCCGGGGAGCTTCCAGTCCAGAA
>CANPNN010000091.1 GCA_947575475.1 uncultured Pseudoflavonifractor sp. | reverse complement strand
TCATGCTCCTGACCCCCTTCAACGCCGACGCCGAGGACGAGGCCACCAAGAACTTCGTGAAGACTTACCAGGATAAGTACGGCGAGGTGCCCAACCAGTTCGCCGCCGACGCCTATGACTGCGTCTACGCCATCTACAACGCCCTGACCGAGGCCGGCGTCACCGCCGACATGAGCGCCGGCGACATCTGCGACAAGATGGTGGCCCAGTTCACCGCCATGACCTTCGACGGCCTCACCGGCGAGGGCATGACCTGGGATGCCAGCGGCGCCGTGACCAAGAGCCCCAAGGGCATGGTCATCCAGGACGGCGCTTACGTGGGAATGGACTAAAGAAGCGCGGAGAAGTGGGCTGCAAAAGGGCTTAGAACTTTTGCGTCCAGCCCGCTTCGCAGCGTGACAAGGCAATGTTTCCCAGGAAAACCCCAGAGGGCTGCCGATGGCGGCGGCCCTCTGCTTTTCCTTATTTATAAGCGGTACGAGTGGGCGTATGATATGCGCCCCTACGAATGGTAAAGCCCCCTTTTGTAGGGGCGGATATCATCCGCCCAAGGCGTTGTGTTTCTGTATTTCAGAGAGAATATGAGAGAAAATGAGGTGTGTACCCTATGGTGACCTTCCTGACCCGTCTGATCAACGGCATCAGCCTGGGTAGCGTCTACGCCATCATCGCCCTGGGCTACACCATGGTCTACGGCATCGCCAAGATGCTGAACTTCGCCCACGGCGACGTGATCATGGTGGGAGCCTATGTGTGCTTCTTCGCGGTGGCCAATTTCGCCCTGCCCCCCCTGGCGGGGGTGGCCTTGGCCATGCTGGTGTGTACCGTCCTGGGCATGGTGATCGAGCGTCTGGCCTACAAGCCCCTGCGCCAGGCCCCCTCTCTGGCGGTGCTCATCACCGCCATCGGCGTGAGCTATTTCCTGCAAAACGGAGCCCAGCTCCTCTGGGGCTCCAACAACAAGATGTTCCCCTCCTTCCTGTCGGGGGACGCCCTGTCCCTCCTGAACGGGGACCTGCGGGTCTCCCTGGTCACGGTGGTGAATGTGGTGGTCTGCGTGGTCATCATGCTGGCGCTGACCTGGTTCACCAGCCGGACCAAGATGGGCAAGGCCATGCGGGCCTGCTCCGAGGACAAGGGGGCCGCCCAGCTCATGGGCATCAATGTGGATACCACCATCTCCATGACCTTCGCCATCGGCTCCGCCCTGGCGGCGGTGGCGGGGGTGCTGTATATGTCCTCCTACCCCATCCTGGTCCCCACCACCGGCTCCATGCCGGGGATCAAGGCCTTTACCGCCGCCGTCTTCGGGGGCATCGGCTCCATCCCCGGCGCCTTCCTGGGGGGGCTGCTGCTGGGGGTCATTGAGATCTTCGCCGGCGGCTACATCTCCACCCAGCTTCAAAACGCCATCGTCTTCGCCGTCCTCATCGTAGTGCTTTTGGTGAAACCCTCCGGTCTGCTGGGCAAGCAGATCCGGGAGAAGGTGTAAGGGGGTGGGGAGCATGAATAAACTGAAAAGCATGAGCCCCGCCACCAGGACCAACTTCCTCACCTACGCCGCGGTGATCCTGACCTTTGCCATTCTCCAGCCCCTGTCGGCGGCGGGAAAGATCTCCCCCACCCTCCAGGGTCAGCTGGTCCCCGTGTGCGCCTATGTGGTCATGGCCCTGTCCCTGAACCTGACGGTGGGCGTGTTGGGAGAGCTGAGCCTGGGCCACGCCGGCTTTATGAGCGTGGGCGCCTTCTCCGGGGCGGTGTGTGCCTCCGCTCTCCAGAACGTGATCCCCGCCTCCGGCCTTCGTCTGGCGGTTTCCATGGTGGTGGGGGCCGTTCTGGCCGGGATCGTGGGCACTATCATCAGCGTCCCCGTCCTCCGTCTCAACGGCGACTACCTGGCCATCGTCACCCTGGCCTTCGGCCAGATCATCAAATCCATTGTGGAGAACCTCTATGTGGGGGTGGACGCCAAGGGCCTCCACTTCAGCTTCCTCCAGCCCACCATGCGTCTGGGGGAGGGGGGGCGGATGATCCTCAACGGTCCCATGGGTATCCCCAACATCTCCAAGATCTCCACCTTCCTGGCCGGCTTCATCCTCATCATGGTGACCCTGGCGGTGATCTTCAACCTGGTGAACTCCCGCTCGGGCCGGGCCATCATGGCCCTCCGGGACAACCGGATCGCCGCCGAGAGCGTGGGGATCAACGTGATCAAGTATAAGATGATGGCCTTTGTCATCTCCGCCGCCCTGGCGGGGGCGGCGGGCGCCCTCTTTTCCCTGGGCCAAAATACCATCGTGGCCTCCAAGTTTGATTTCAACATGTCCATCCTGATCCTGGTCTACGTGGTCCTGGGCGGCCAGGGGAAGATGTGGGGCTCCATCCTGGCGGCCTCCTTCCTCACCATCCTGCCCGAGACCGCCGCCATGCGGGACCTGAAGGATTACCGGATGCTGGCCTACGCCATCGTCCTCATCCTGGTGATGCTGGCCACCAACAGCCCGGCGCTGAAGGGCTTTTTCGCCAGATTCTTCCGCCGAAAGGAAGATAAGACCGAGAAAGGGGGCGCGCAGTAATGGCTATGCCGAAACGGGAGCCTACCAAGTTGGTCCCTGTCCCCTCCACCAACATTATCCCCGAGCGGGACGTGGATAAAAGCCCCATCCTGGAGTGCCGCCATCTGGGCATCGACTTCGGCGGCCTCACCGCCGTCAACGACTTCAATATGGCCATCGGCCGCACCGAGATCGCCGGGCTCATCGGCCCCAACGGCGCGGGCAAGACCACGGTCTTTAACCTGCTGACCAAGGTCTACCAGCCCACCCGGGGCACCATCCTGCTGGACGGAGTGGACACCCACTCCATGTCCACCGTACAGGTGAACAAGGCGGGCATTGCCCGGACCTTCCAGAATATCCGCCTTTTCAGCAACCTCTCCGTGGAGGACAACGTGAAGCTGGGCCTCCACAACCACATCAGCTACGGCCTCTGGCAGGGCCTTTTCCGTCTGCCCGGCTACTGGCAGGGGGAGAAGGTGGCCCATGAGCGGGCCATGGAGCTGCTCTCCATCTTCGATATGGAAAACCTGGCCTCCACCAAGGCGGGAAGTCTGCCCTACGGCGCCCAGCGGCGGCTGGAGATCGTCCGGGCCCTGGCCACCAATCCCTCCCTGCTCCTCCTGGACGAGCCGGCGGCGGGCATGAACCCCTCCGAGACCGCCGAGCTGATGGAGAACATCGTGAAGATCCGGGATACCTTCCAGATCGCCGTCCTCCTCATCGAGCACGATATGAGCCTTGTCATGAGCATTTGTGAGGGCATCTGCGTACTCAACTTCGGCCAGATCATCGCCAAGGGGACCCCCGACGAGATCCAGGCCGATCCCGTGGTGATCGAAGCCTATCTTGGCAAGCAAAAGGAGGGCTGAGAGATGCTGAAGGTAGAGAATATCAACGTCTATTACGGTGCCATCCACGCCATCAAGGGCATTTCGTTTGAAGTCAACGACGGGGAGATCGTCACCCTGATCGGCGCCAACGGGGCGGGGAAATCCACCACCCTGCAGACCATCTCCGGGCTGCTCCACTCCGCCACCGGCTCCATTACCTTTAAGGGGGAAAACATTGCGGGCACGCCGGCCCACAAGCTGGTGAGCAAAGGCCTTGCCCAGGTCCCGGAGGGGCGGCGGGTCTTTCTCAACATGACGGTGGAGGAAAACCTGGAGATGGGCGCCTACACCCGGCCGGGCAGTGAGGTAGAGCCGCATTTGGAGCGGGTCTACGACCTTTTCCCCCGGATGAAGGAGCGGCGCAGGCAGGTGGCGGGCACCCTCTCGGGCGGCGAGCAGCAGATGCTGGCCATGGGCCGGGCGCTGATGTCCGACCCCAAGCTGATGATGCTGGATGAACCCTCCATGGGTCTGGCCCCCATCCTGGTGGAGCAGATCTTCGACATCATCAAGGAGCTCCACAAGGCGGGCACCACCATCCTCCTGGTGGAGCAAAACGCCCAGATGGCCCTCAGCGTAGCCGACCGTGGCTACGTCCTGGAGACGGGCAAGATCGTCACCAGCGGCTCCGGCAAGGAGCTTCTCAACGACGAGAGCGTGAAGAAAGCCTACCTGGGCGGCTAAAAAGAGAAAAAAAGGCGGCGCCGTATGGAAAGTACGGCGCCGCCTTTTTTTGCCCTCCGCCAGGGAATTGAGCCGGAGAAAAAACATGGACAGATAGAGGGGGAGAAGAGGAAGAAATATTGTGAAATTTTTCACTTGCAAGAGGGATAAGAAAGTGTTAAAATGTAAACAATCTGATGGAGAGATTCCGTGCTTCCCCCGGGGTCCCGGCCTTCAGTACATCTGAATGGAGGCAATCACAATGGCACGTTTTACACTTCCCCGTGACCTGTACCATGGCAAGGGCGCCCTGGAGGCCCTGAAAACCTTTGAAGGCAAGCGCGCGATCATCTGCGTGGGCGGCGGTTCCATGAAGAAGTTCGGTTTTCTGGACCGGGCGGTGGGCTATCTGAAGGAGGCCGGCATGGAGGTGGAGCTCTTTGAAGGCATTGAGCCCGACCCCTCCGTGGAGACGGTGATGAAGGGCGCCGAGGTCATGCAGCGGTTCCAGCCCGACTGGATCGTGGCCATGGGCGGCGGCTCCCCCATCGACGCGGCCAAGGCCATGTGGATCAAGTACGAGTACCCCGATATCACCTTTGAGGAGATGTGCAAGGTCTTCGGCATCCCCGCCCTGCGGAAAAAGGCCCGTTTCTGCGCCATCTCCTCCACCTCCGGCACCGCCACCGAGGTCACCGCCTTCTCCATCATCACCGACTACCACAAGGGCATCAAGTACCCCATCGCCGACTTTGAGATCACCCCCGACGTGGCCATCGTGGACCCCGACCTGGCCGAGACCATGCCGAAGAAGCTGGTGGCCCACACCGGCATGGACGCCATGACCCACGCCGTGGAGGCCTATGTGTCCACCGCCAACTGCGACTATACCGACCCCCTGGCCCTCCACGCCATCAAGATGATCCAGCGGGACCTGGTGGACTCCTACAACGGCGACATGGCCAAGCGGGACAGCATGCATAACGCCCAGTGTCTGGCGGGCATGGCCTTCTCCAACGCCCTTCTGGGCATCGTCCACTCCATGGCCCACAAGACCGGCGCCGCCTTCGCCGACTACGGCGCCCACATCATCCACGGCGCGGCCAACGCCATGTACCTGCCCAAGGTCATCGCCTTCAACGCCAAGGATCCCACCGCCCGAAAGCGCTACGGCGAGATCGCCGACTTCATGGGTCTGGGCGGCGGGAGCGACGAGGAGAAGGTCAAGCTCCTCATCGCCTACCTCCGCAAGATGAACGACGACCTGAATATCCCCCACTGCATCGGTAAGTACGGCCCCGACAGCTACCCCTGCGACCAGGGCTTCGTCCCTGAGAAGGTGTTCCTGGAGCGGCTCCACGACATCGCCGTCAACGCCCTGGGCGACGCCTGTACCGGCTCCAACCCCCGCCAGCCCAGCGTGGAGGAGATGGAAAAACTGCTCAAGTGCTGCTACTACGATACCGAGGTGGATTTCTGATCCCCTACCATAACAGAGAGTCCGGCCGCGGAAGCCCGTACGCGGCCCGGCTCATTACCTTATACAGACACCCCCACCCG
>CANPNN010000090.1 GCA_947575475.1 uncultured Pseudoflavonifractor sp. | reverse complement strand
AGGACCACTGAGCCGTGGAGGAAGCCGGCCAGGACCCCTGCGGGAGCGCCGAAGCAGCCGGCGATGGGGGCCAGGGTGGCGCCGAAAAGGGCCGCCATCTGGGAGGGAGGGTCGGCGATATTCCAATGCATGGTAAGGCCTCCCAGGGCCACCCCCGCCATGATGGGCAGGATGTTCCGGGCGTGCTTGCCGGCGGCGGAAAAGCCCATGACCGTGAGGATACAGCCCAGGGTGGGACCGCTCACATCCCCGCCGATGAGGAGGAGATAGCCCAGGCAAAGAAGGCCGTTGACCCCCATATTGACCAGCACCGCCCCGCCGCCGTGGGAGGCCAGGAAGTCGCAGGGGGCCCGGCCGGTCTCCCGCAGCAGGGAGCGGTAGCGGCGCCAGACCTCCCCGGGCGGCGTTTTGGTGAAGAGGAAGCCGGCCGCCAGGCAGCACAGGCACAGCCCCGCCACGAAGGCCCCCAGGGGCCGGGTATACTCCCCCGACCAGAGGGAGACGGTGGCCGGGTCGATCCCCGCGGCGTGGAGCACGGGCATGAGGACCATGGCGGTGAGGCCGCAGGCGAAGCCGATATTATAGAGGTTCATGCCGCTCAGGATCCGGGCGGTCCGCTGGGCCAGGGGAGGGACCACGAACCCGATGAGCACCCCCAGAAAAACGCCCAGTACAGGGTGGTAGGGGTGATCCTGGGAGAAGCAGACGAAGCTGACCAGGGGCCCCAGAGTGGTGGACATCAGCCCGGCGTTGGAGCAGGCGGCAAAGGGGATCCTCCGGACCTTTGCGGAGAGAAAGGAGCCAAGGATGATGGGCCAGATGTTGAAAAAATTCTTGCCGAACAGGGAGAACCCGGCCACCAGGCCCAGGGTGGACAGGGCCGCGCCGCCGGGGGGATCCCCCGCCAGACACATGACCAGCAGGGCGGACAGGACGACCAGGGCCGAGTTGACCAGGGCCGCCCCCACGCCCCCCAGGGCCACATAGTCGGTGATGAGGACGCTGGGGGAGGTGAGGATCGCGCGCACACCCGTCCAGATGTGGGCGGGCGTATCCAGAATAAGGGCCAAAAGGGTCAAAAGGGCACAGTAGCCCAGAGTCAGAGGGTAGATAAGGGGCCTTTTTCTCTGTGGGTCCCTGTTCGGCATGGGAAAAGCCTCCCTTTAACTGGCGAAGTGATCCCTGGTCTGCTGGGCGTTGCGCATGACTTCGGAGCGGAGAGCGTCCAGGGAGTCGAACTTTTTTTCCGGGCGGAGATAGTGGTAGAACTCCATGCGGATCTTTTGGCCGTAGAGGTCCCCGTCAAAGTCCAGGAGGAAGCCCTCGGCGGTGACCGAGTCCCCGTCCTGAACGGTGGGGCGGGTACCGATGTTGGTCACGGCCAGACGGCTGTCCCCGTTTTCAAAGACCGCCTTGCAGGCATAGACCCCGTAGGCGGGGATGAGAAGGCCGGGGGTGAAGTGGAGGTTCACCGTGGGGAAGCCCAGGGTGGAGCCAAGCTTCTTGCCGTGGGAGACAAAGTCGGTGAGGACGTGGGGGTGGCCCAGGAATTTTCCGGCCCGGTCCATGTCCCCCTGGGCCAGGAGGGAGCGGATGTGGGTGGAGGAGACGGTGATCCCCTCCAGCTCCACCTTGGGGATCACATCACAGCCGATGCCCAGCTCGGCGCAGAGGGCCTGGAGCTTCTGGGGATCCCCCTCCCCCTTGTAGCCAAAGTGGAAGTCGTGGCCCACCACCAGATGGACGGCGCCGTGGTCCCGGAGGAGGTAGTCGGTGATAAACTGCCGCCAGGGGGTGGTCATCATGGCCTGGTCATAGTGGGCGATGAGGACCTCCCGGATGCCGTAAAGCCGCCCCATAAGCCCTGCCCGGTCGGCGGGGGTGGTGAGGAGGGGGACCGGCTCCTTGCCCGGGATGAGGGCGGAGGGGTGGAGGTCGAAGGTGAAGGCGGCGGGGACGGCGTTCAGCTCTGCGGCCCGTTGGGCGCAGCGGGAGAGGAGGGCACCGTGGCCGATGTGGACTCCGTCAAAGAAGCCCAGGGCGATGACGCGCTTTGTAGGTTCCACTTGAGACGTCTCCTTCTTTTGTGCGGCGGGGGCAAGCCCCTGCCCTACGGGAAATGTGGTTCGTTCCGGCCCGGGCCGGGAATGGGGGGACGGATCTCTGCCTGGAAAGGGCACGTCCCATCCGTGAGCGGCAGAGCCGCCAAGGGTTGGCCGGTCACCAGTCCGCGGACTGGTTCGAAATGACGGGAGTTATACTTCGTAAAAGCTCTTGATGGTGGTCAGTTTGCCGTTTTTGCACCGGGAGAGGGCCAGGAAGTCCCCGGTTTCCCCGTAAACCCGGTATTCCCCCTCCTTCAGCTTGGGGGTGGAAAGGGGAACCCCATTACGGACCTTTTTCTCCCCCGGGGCCTTGAGGCGCAGGGAGGGACGGTCTGCGAAGAGTTTGTCCACAGGGAGGAGGAGGGAGGTGGGGTCGGGGTGGGACAGGACCTGCTCCAGGGGGTGGGAATCCGAAAGAGGGAAGCCCCCGGCCATGGAGCGGACAAGGGAGGACATGCAGCCCCCGCAGCCCAGGGCTTGGCCTATGTCGTGGCAGAGGGTGCGGATGTAGGTGCCCTTGGAGCAGCGGATACGGAGAAAATACGCGTCCGGTTGACCCGGGTCCTCCTCCAGCAATTCCAAGTGGTGTATGGTGATCTTCCTTGCCGGGCGATCCACCTCCTGGCCCTTTCGGGCCAGCTCGTAGAGCTTCTTGCCGCCGATCTTGATGGCGGAATACATGGGGGGGATCTGCTCCAGAGGTCCCGTAAACCGGGGCAGAAGGGCGGAAAGCTCCTCCTGGCCCGCGGTGACGGGGCGCTGCTCTAAAATTTCGCCGGTGGAATCCTGGGTGTTGGTGATAACACCCAGTTGTAGAACGGCGATATATTCCTTATCGGATTCGGCGGCGAACTCCACCGCCCGGGTGGCCCGGCCCACGAAGACGGGGAGGACCCCGGTGGCCATGGGGTCCAGGGTGCCGCCGTGGCCGATCCGCTTTTCGTGAAAGACCCCACGGAGCTTGGCGCAGACGTCCATGCTGGTCCAGTCGGAGGGCTTGTCGATGATGAGAATGCCGTTAGCCATGGTCCCGCACCTGCCGGATGGCGTTCAGAATGGCGGACTTGGCCTGGGCCACGCTGCCCATGACCGAGCAGCCCGCCGCGGCGGCGTGGCCGCCGCCCCCCAGGAGGGCGCAGACCTGGGAGGCGTCCAGGTCGGCCGCGGTACGGACGGAGAGCTTGCACTCCCCGCTCTTCAGCTCCCGGATGGTCACGGCGGTGTGGACCCCCTCCAGCTGGCCCACCACGGCGGCGATGTCCTCCACGTCCTCCTCGGTGGCACCAAAGTCGGCCATATCCTGAAGGGAGATGGCGGCGATGGCGGTCTTTCCGCCGTCGTGGAGGTCCATGGTCTCCACCATGCGGCTCTCCAGCCGCAGACGGATGTAGCTTTTGGTGCGGAAGTGCCGCTTGTTGACGGCGGCGTAGTCGATCCCCGTCTCCATCAGCTCTGCCGCGACCCGGTGGGTGTGGGGGGAGGTGTTGGAGTAGACGAAGCAGCCGGTGTCGGTGCTCACCGCAAGGTAGAGGGGAAGGGCGGTCTCCTGGTCCACGGGAAACCACTGGGTGATGACCCGGTAGATCAGCTCCCCGCAGGCGGCTTTGTCCGCCTCCACGCAGTTATACCGGGCAAAGCCGGTGTTGGAGGGGTGGTGGTCCAGGCAGAGGTCCACCTTCCCCTTATAGGCCTCGGCATTGGAGGGGAAGAGGCTCTCGCTGGCGACGTCGGCGCTGACCACCGTGTCCGGCTGAAAATCCGCCGGAGCCAGAACGTCCCCCCAGTAGGGGTCGAAGAGGGCGGTGGCGTCGGGGTTGGGGAGGACATAAGCGGTCTTGCCCAGCCGACGCAGGGCCTTGCACAGGGCTATGGCGCAGCCCACCGTGTCCCCGTCGGGGCGGCGGTGGGTGAGGATGAGGAAGCCGTCGTGGTCGTGGAGGAACTGGGCGGCCTGTTGATGATCCCAGGTCATAGCCGTCCCTCCCGGTCCAGGTCCTCCATGACCTGGAGGATGTGGGCTCCCTTCACCATGGAGTCGTCCTGGAGGAAGGTCAGCTCCGGGGTAGCCCGGAGGGAGAGGGTATGGCCCAGCTCCCGGCGGAGATAGCCGGAGGCGGACTTGAGGCCCTTCAGGACCTCCTTCATGTCGCTTTGGTCCAGGGAGCTGACGTAGACCTTGGCATACTTGAGGTCGGCGGTGGTGTCTACGGCGGTGATGGAGATCAGGCCGTGGACACGGGGGTCCTTGACGGCGCGGATGAGCTCGGAGAGGGTGCGCTGGATCTCCTCGTTGATGCGGCCCATGCGGGTGGCGGACATAGGATTTCACCTCATTTGTGTTTGTGTTGGGGTTTTCTTTTGGGGTGGATGGCGATGGGGGTGGGTTTTCTCCTATCACTGGGTGAGCCGGGGGACCATTCTTTGGCGGCAAAGAATGGTCCCCCAGGTGCACTCACTTATCGTCAGAAAGCCCTAGGAGATAATCGGATGATACTTTATAGTGTTCGCAAATCAACACTAATTTTTCAAGGGTAGTTGTCTTTTTCCCATTTTCCATATCACTGATTTGGGGAGTGGTGATTTGCAAAAAGTCTGCAAGGTCTTTCTGCTGTTCGTTGTTTTGCTTTCGCACTTCCCGCAAACGCGAACCAAATTCTTTTTTGTTTAGCATAAGTACCCCCTTGACAATTTAACAATTTGCTATATAATAAAATTAGCAAATTACTAAATGAGGTGTAATATTATGGACGAATTGACCCGAACGCTTTGGGAATATGCCAGTCAATGCCGACTGGAAGGCTGCTATGATTTGGATATGAAAAAGGACCGGGAGGACGGGAAAACCATGGCTGAACGGAACCGGGAACATTTGAAACAGACAGGTCTTGCCGCCAAGGAACTGGAAAACCTGTGGGAGTCCTTGAAGCTTGTCCGTTTCGTAGATATGGAAGCCGCCTTCACCTGCGGTCTCCGCCTGGGCTTGTCCCTGCGGTAAAAGAAAAACAGGGCGGGCGTTGAGGCCCGCCCTGTTTGGGTTTATTTCACTTCGCTCTGCTCCATGAGGAAGGCCTCGATCACGTCGCCTTCCTTGATATCCTGCCACTTTTCGAAGGTGATGCCGCACTCGTAGCCCTGGGCGACCTCCTTCACGCTGTCCTTGAAGCGCTGGAGGGAGGCGATGGCTCCGTCGTAGATAACGATGTTGTCCCGGAGAAGGCGCATCTGGGCCCCCCGTTGGATCCGGCCGTTGATGACGTAGCAGCCGGCCACCATGCCCACGCCGGTGATACGGAAGACGTTCCGGACCTCGGCCTGGCCCAGCTCCACCTCCTTGAACTTGGGGGAGAGCATCCCCTTCATGGCGGTCTGGATCTCCTCGATGGCGTCGTAGATGACCCGGTACATCCGCATATCCACATGGTCCCGGGCGGCGGAGGCCTTGGCGTTGTTATCCGGGCGGACGTTGAAGCCCACGATGATGGCGTTGGAGGTGTTGGCCAGCATCACGTCGGACTCGTTGATGGCGCCCACGGCGCAGTGGATGACCCGGACCCGGACCTCCTCGTTGGTGATCTTCTCCAGGCTGGCCTTCACCGCCTCGGCGGAGCCCTGGACGTCGGCCTTGACGATGAT
>CANPNN010000089.1 GCA_947575475.1 uncultured Pseudoflavonifractor sp. | reverse complement strand
ACCCGGAGAGCAGAATGATCGCCACAGACAGCAGGATCACCGCCTGCCGGGGCAGTCCCAGTTCCCAATGCAGCATACGGCATGGCCTCCCTTCTTTTTTCTTGCGCTGGGATACGCACTATGATATACTAAAGCTACATAAATGCAAATTATTGTTTTTTGTATCGGTATAAATTTTTAGAATGGAGTGAGCTTATGCTGGATCACCGGATCATCACTTTGCTCACCGTCTGCGAGCAGGGCAGCTTTACCGCCGCCGCGGAGGAACTGTCCCTGACCCAGCCGGCGGTGAGCCATCATATCCGCCAGCTGGAGGAGGAGTGGAACATCCGCATTTTCCACCGCAAGCGTGGGAGCCTTCTGCCGACAGAGGGCGGGAAGATCGCCATCCGATACGCCAAAAGGGCGGCGGCGCTGGATGCTAAACTCCGCCGGGAACTGGCCGACGCCAGCCGGAACCTGACCTCCCTCCGGGTGGGCATCACCCAGACCGCCGAAAGCGGTCTGGCCGCTCAAATGCTGGCCAAATACAGCGCCGAGCATGAGGGGGTAAATATAATGATCGTTACGGAAACCATAAATAATCTTTATACAATGCTCTCCGATTACCAAATCGACCTGGCTATTGTGGAGGGCCGGGTCAGCGACCCCCACATCCATTCCGTGATGCTGGACACCGACTATCTGGTCTGCGTCATGTCCAACAATAATCCCCTGTCCAAACGGAGCATGGTGACCCTGAAGGAACTGGAAAAGGAGCGGATGATCCTCCGCCTTCCCGACTCCGACACCCGGAACCTGTTCGTATCCAACCTGGAAAGCCTTGGGCTGTATATCGAGGACTTTAACGTGGTGCTGGAGGTGGACAACATCGCCACCATCAAGGACCTGATCCGAAAGGATATGGGGGTGTCCATTCTGGCCCGCTCGGCCTGTATGAACGAGCTTCGCAAAAATAAGCTCACCGCCCTGCCCATCGAAAACCTGAGCATGGTCCGGGAGACCAACCTGCTGTATCTTCGGGACTTTGAGCATACCGACATCCTCCAGGACCTGACAAAGCTCTACGGGGAGATGTCCCGGCTCTACCGCTAAAAGGAAGTTTTTTCAGCAGGTATTGCCCTGATATGGCGTCTTTATCTCTCGCGGCTTTCCAGGGGGCCTGGAAAGATATCCTTTGGCTGGCATAATAGCGGAGAGCCGTCTTTTTGTCGCGGGGGTGCCGGGGGGGATTCAATATTTACGGGTGGGGTGCAAATCTGGGGCCCGCCGTTGTTTCGCCGGCAAAACCCCCGCCTCTCCGCTATTATACTGATCCCAATTTCCATCTGTGTTTATAGTGCCTATTTCCAAAAATCGGGGGTGTATCCTCATTCATTCCATTGGGGCTTATATTACTTCACAGCCTTCCGCCCTTTTCTCAATACCGGTCCACCCATCCGGAGATCAGCGGCGTGGGAACCAGCCACATAACAAGAAACAGGGTCAGGTTCAGCGGCGTCAATGAGTTGTAGGCCGCCACATAGGTCAGGTAAAAGGCCAGCAGCGCGCCCACCACCGACCCCAGACAGCTCAACACCGCCGACTGGCGCACCGCCGTCCGCAGCCGCCGTCCCCCCACCACCGCCTCGGCATAGGGACCCAGTCCTTCTCGACAGAGGATCGCGCTCAGTGTCTCCGAGTGCTCCTGGTCCGGCTCGCTCAGCTCCCTCCGGCGGTGGACCGGGGGAAATTCCAGCTTCTCCGCCGGCAGCTTGAACCGCTGGCGGAGCATAGAGGGGATCAGGTTAAAGTCCCGGGTGGCCAACACCGGAGTGATCCGGTTGTGGATCAGAGAATCGATGGCGGGCGCCACGGTCCCCGGCAGATGGTAGTTGAGCGCAAAGATCCCCGCCAGTTCCCCGTTGATGGCGCAGAATACGGCATTTTTCACCTTCAGCCCCGGGGGCAGGGCCACATCCATGAGCACCATGAAGGCCGCCGAACCCACCAGCACCTGCTCGTTCCGGATGATCTCAGATAGGCCGCCGCCCTCAAAGGCGGTCAGGTCCGCCCCCCGGCGGTAAATGGCGCCCTGACTGCGCAGCAGGTCATGAAACACCTTGTCCAGACCGCTGCCCGAATCCCGGATGACGGTGGCGGTGACCGCCACCACCTTTTCGATGGGGAAATCTCCAAAGATCTTCACTCCGTTCAGGCTCACCGAACCTACGGGGAACAGGTCGATATCGGTCAGGAGCAGATTACAGCTTCCCGTGGTGTTGGTCACCCCCTGCCAACCGGCCAAGGCCGCCCCCGACTTTGTAAGGCGGGCGGAGATCTTTCGCCAGGGAAGACCGAAGCACAGGGTAGCCGACAGGCTTCCGGCGGCGGTGAATATGGTGGCCAGACACCAGAGAATATCCCTGAACCGCCCATGTCCCACCGATGAGATCAGAGCAAACAGCACCCCGGCCAGCAAAACGATAGGTACTATAAACCGGTAGATCCGCCGGGCCCCGTCGCTGCCCTGGATCTGGCTTCCAAAGCCGCTGACCGGCCCGGACCATTTGGCGTAGGTATCCCGGTTATTCCACTTTCCCTCGTCCCTGGTCACCAGATATGGTTCCGAGGCAGCCGCCGCCGTCCGGCAGCACAGTCTTTGCCCCTTCCTCTCCTGGAGGCTTCCGTACATCACGCACCAAAGTCCCAGCACCGCCGGGGCGCAGAAGGGCTGCCGGTCCACCCCAAGATGGGGGATGGAAAGGGCGTCGGCCAGCACGGCGATATTCCCCAGGGAGATCATCAGCTCCATCCCCATCCGGTGCTGGAAGGGGCGGATCAGCCCCAGTAAAAATTCATCGATCCCCAACAGCAGGGCCAGGACCTGGACCCCCGCCAGGGCGTAGCACTGCAGCGTCCCGCTCCCCTCAAGCTGTGAGGGAAGGGGCCAGCCCATACCGGGGGCGGCGGTCAGATAGAGGGCTGCCGGGATCGCCAAAAAAACCAGAAAACAGCGGAAATGCAGGCCTTTCAGCCCCTTGGAATACCGCTTTGCCAGCTCCGCCGGGGGCACATCCGGGGGGGGAGGCAGGCGCTTGCGGGGCTTCCGCTCCCGGGTGGGGGCGGCCGGCTGCTCCTCCTCGTCCACCCCGGGGATCAGCTCCTCCGCCCGACGGACGGCCTTAGCGGCCTCGGAACCCTCCTCCTCAAACATGTGGTCGGCAAACTGGTCCGCTTTCCGTCGCAGGTGGTCCAGCCCCGCCGCCACCGGATTGTCCGGCTCAGGGGTGGGGAACTCCAGCACCTTCTCCTTCTGGGGTGGCTCCGGCTCCGGCTCCGGTTCCGGAGGCAGGGGGGGCGGGGCCGCCTCCCGAACGATCCTGGGCGGGGCTTTGGGAAAGGCCGTCACCTTGCCCCCCTTTTCGGCAGGCGGCTCTTCCCGCCCTTCGGGGACAGCGGTCTCCTCCTCTTCCCTGTGGGACCGGGTGGGGAACCAGTCCCGCTCTTCCGGCTCCCCGGGGTCGTCTGGCGCGGCCTCCGTCCGGACATCAGGACCGGCGGCCGGGGTCTCCCCCTGCCGCTCCCCGCTTCCGCTGCCGAACTCGGCCAGAATGGCCTCCAGCGAAAATTCCTCCTGATCCAGTTGATCGTCCCGGTCCTTGGCCATAAACTCACCCGTTCCAGTCTTCTGTGGGCCTTATCCCCGCTGGCGCACCGCCTCGTAGAGGAGGATGGCCGCCGCCGCGGAGGCGTTGAGAGAGTTGAGTTTTCCCTTCATGGGAATGGACAGCAGCACGTCGCAGGTCTCCCGGACCAGCCGGCTCATTCCCTCTCCCTCACTGCCGATCACAATGGCCGCGGGGCCTTTCAGATCGGCCTGATACATCGTCTGCTTTGCGTCGGCGGCGGCTCCGTAGACCCACACCCCCGCCTGCTTCAATTCCTTCAGGCAGGCGGTAAGATTGGCAACCCTCGCCACCGGCACATGGCTCACCGCCCCGGCGGAGGTTTTTGCCACCACCGCTGTAAGTCCTGCCGACCGCCGCTTGGGAATGATGACCCCGTGGGCTCCGGCGCACTCAGCCGTGCGGATCACCGCCCCCAGATTATGAGGGTCGGAGAGCTCGTCACAGACCACCAAAAGAGGAGGCTCCCCCTTCTCCTGGGCGGCGCTTAAGATATCCTCCACGCTGACATATTCCCGCACGGCGGCGATGGCGATAACCCCCTGATGGGAGTGGGTCACGCTCATGCCGTCCAGCTTCCGCCTGTCGCAGTCCACGATGGCGATGCCCTTTTCCCGAGCCTTGGCGGCGATATGCCCCAGGGCCGCGTCGGTCTCCCCCTTGGCAATGTATACCTTGTCGATGGCCGTCCCGGTCCGGAGGGCCTCAATGACGGCGTTGCGGCCTTCGATGACTCCGTCGGCCTCCTGCTGCCGCTCCTTCCAGTCCTTCTGCTTGTCCATGGCGGGCACGCCCCTTCTCCTGCGTATAGTTAAAGTTATTATACCATAGTTTTTCCGGAAGAAAAAGGAAAACTTTCCGCCGCCCTTCCGGACTATTCCGATCCCCCAAGGCACTTCCCGCCTATTCACAGAAAGTTTACCGCCTGATTTCTTGTATTTTTCCGCCAACTATGGTATCATACCCCTTACATGATAAAACAAAGGGGGCTTTTCCATGCCCGATCGCAATCATAATGATAACAAAAACCAGTCCGGCGGACCCAAGAAGAAAAACGCCATTACCCTGGCCTCCCTGCTTCTTTGGATCACGGCGCTCACCTTTCTGTTCTATAACTTCACTTCCAACCGGCAGCAGGCCAATGCGGAAAAGCTGGAATACGGCGTGTTCCGGCAGATGGTGGCCGACGGCAAGATCTCCCGGGTGACCATGACCTCCGACAAGTACCTCATCTACCCCAAGGTGGATAAGGATGGGCAGGCCGCCACCCCGGAGACCGGACCCGACACGGAGCTTTTTGACCTCCAGGACGAGCTGGAGGCGGCTGTGGCCGACCTCGCCAAACTCCGGGAGGGACGTCCGCCCCTGAACAGCTCGGACAGCGCCGAACTGCAGGCGTTCCAGCAGGAGCTGGACCAGGCGGAAAAACGGGTGCAGGCCATCCAGCAGCGCCAGAGCAGTCAGGCCGCATACTACTGCGTCCCCGTCACCGATGCGGGGCTTATCCCCCTGATGGACCAGGTCGGGCTGGAGCATTACGGAGTGGAGCCACAGTCTGTCTTGCTGTCTCTGCTCATGGCCTTGCTGCCCTCCATCCTCATGGTGGGGCTGATGTTCCTGCTGTTCCGGTCCATGACCTCCCGGATGGGAGGCATGGGCGGCATCGGCGGCGTGGGCAAGGCCAACGCCAAGGTGTATGTGGAGCGGAAAACCGGAGTCACCTTCCAGGATGTAGCCGGACAGGACGAGGCGAAGGAATCTCTCCAAGAGATCATTGATATCCTTCACAACCCCCAGAAATATACCGAGATCGGCGCCAAGCTGCCCAAGGGCGCGCTGCTGGTTGGCCCTCCGGGCACCGGCAAGACCCTGCTGGCCAAGGCCATCGCGGGGGAGGCCAACGTGCCCTTCTTCTCTATCAGCGGTTCCGACTTTGTAGAGATGTTCGTGGGCGTAGGCGCCAGCCGGGTCCGGGACCTCTTCAAAGAGGCCTCAAAAATGGCCCCCTGCATCATCTTTATCGACGAGATCGACACCATCGGCAAAAGCCGGGATAACCGTATGGGGGGCAACGATGAGCGGGAGCAGACCCTGAACCAGCTCCTGGCGGAGCTGGACGGCTTCGACCCCA
>CANPNN010000088.1 GCA_947575475.1 uncultured Pseudoflavonifractor sp. | reverse complement strand
CGCAAGAGGGACGACGGGTCGTTTTGTGGGGGCCGCCGGTGAATAGTGGGCGTAACCTTAGGGTTTTCATTCGAGGGACAGTATAGCAAGGTTGGGGCTCTTTACGGTTGTAGCGTAGCTCCTCCTTCCTTCCACTGGTCTTATGCCCTTAAAGATTCGGAGTCCAGAACCGCTTCTAAAGCGGTTTTGGTCCCCCGCCGGGAAGGCGGGAAAATAGGCTTCCCCCGGCCGGGCAGGTGAAAAAATTTATTTTACAACGCCGTTGACATTAAAAAATTAGGCGAGTAAAATGAAAGCTTGAAAAATCGGCAAAGGGGCCGAGGAATATATTCCGGCAACGGGGTCGGGCAGGAGGGAAAAGGCATGAGCGTAAAGTACATCTTTGTCACCGGCGGCGTGGTGTCCGGACTGGGGAAGGGCATCGCCGCGGCCTCCCTGGGGCGGCTTTTGAAGGAGCGGGGGTACAGGGTCACCATCCAGAAGTTCGACCCCTATCTGAACATTGACCCGGGGACCATGAGCCCCTTCCAGCATGGGGAGGTCTTTGTCACCGAGGACGGGGCGGAGACCGATCTGGATCTGGGCCACTATGAGCGGTTTATCGACGAAAACCTCACCGTCCACTCCTCGGTGACCTCGGGCAAGGTCTATTGGTCGGTGCTGAACCGGGAGCGGAGCGGGGATTATCTGGGGGGGACGGTGCAGGTCATCCCCCACATCACCGACGAGATCAAGAGCAGGATCTACGCCGCGGGACGGGAGACGGGGGCCGATGTGGTCATCACCGAGGTCGGCGGCACGGTGGGCGATATCGAGTCCCAGCCCTTTCTGGAGGCCATCCGCCAGGCGGCGGTGGAGGTGGGCAGGGAGAACAGCCTGTTCCTCCACGTGTCCCTGGTGGTGGCTATTCCGGGAACGGGGGAGCTGAAAAGCAAGCCCACCCAGCACTCGGCCAAGGAGCTGCTGAGCCTGGGCATCCAGCCCGACGTGATCCTGTGCCGGTCGGACTACGATATTCCTGAGGATGTGCGGCGGAAGATATCCCTGTTTTGCAACATTCCGCCGGAGAATGTGATCCCCAACCTGACGGCTCCCATCCTCTACGAGGTACCTCTGATGCTGGAGGAGGCGGGGCTGGCCCACGCCGTGTGCAAGCGGCTGGGGCTGGAGGACCGGGAGCCGGACCTGGCCCGGTGGCGCTCCACGGTGGAGCGGGCCAAGACCGCCCGGAAGCGGGTGAGGATCGCCATGGTGGGCAAGTATATGCAGCTTCACGACGCCTATCTGTCGGTGGCGGAGGCCCTCCACCACGGGGGCATTGAGAACGACGTGATGGTGGACATCGACTGGGTGGACTCCGAGCAGGTCAGCGACGCCAACGCCGCCCGGGTGCTGGGGGGCTGCGACGGGATCCTGGTCCCCGGCGGGTTTGGGGAGCGGGGGGTGGAGGGGATGATCTCCGCCATTCGGTACGCAAGGGAGAACAACATCCCCTATTTCGGCATCTGCCTGGGGATGCAGATGGCGGTGGTGGAGTTTGCCCGCCATGTGGCGGGGATGGGAGACGCCCACTCCACCGAGCTTTGCGACCATACGGACCACCCGGTGATCGACCTGATGAGCGGTCAGCGGGGGATCACCGCCAAGGGGGGGACCATGCGCCTGGGGGCCTATCCCTGCCACATTACGGCGGAGGGAGTCAATCTTCAAAAGGCCTATGGGATGGAGGACATTCAGGAGCGGCACCGCCACCGCTATGAGTTCAATAACGAGTACCGCCAGGCCTTGGAGGAAGCGGGACTGAAGCTGGCGGGGCTGTCCCCTGACGGGCATTTGGTGGAGGCGGTGGAGCTTTCCGAACACCCTTGGTTCGTGGGGGTCCAGTTCCACCCGGAGTTTAAGTCCCGGCCCAATAAGGCTCATCCGCTGTTTCGGGATTTTATTGCGGCGGCCAAGGCCTTTGGAGAGAAATAAAAAGAGAGGGAGCGTTTCAAACGCTCCCTCTCTTTATTTATTCCTCGTTGGGGGCGTACTGCCGGCCTGTGGGGGTGGCGGCCAGGCCTCCCTGCCCGGTCTCCCGGAGGGAGGCGGGGAGGAGGGCGCCCACCGCGCCCATGGCGTCGATGACCTCGTCGCAGGGGATACGGCTCTTGAGGCCTGAGAGGGCCATCTCGGCGCAGGAGAGGGCGTTCACCGCCCCCATCACGTTCCGGCTGATGCAGGGGACCTCCACCAGGCCCCCCACCGGGTCGCACACCAGGCCCAGGGTGTTGGCCAGGGCCAGGGCGCAGGCGTGGGCCATCTGGTCCCCGGTGCCTCCCTTCACATGGACCAGGGCGGCGGCAGCCATGGCGGAGGCGGAGCCCACCTCGGCCTGACAGCCGCCCTCAGCTCCCGAGATGGAGGCCCGGTCGGCGATGACCTGGCCGAAGCCGGCGGCCACGTAGAGGGCCTCCACCATCACCCGGTCGGGGAGGCCGTCCCGCGACTGGAGGGGGAGAAGGGCCGCGGGCAGCACGCCGGAGGAGCCGGCGGTGGGGGCGGCCACCACCCGGCGCATACAGGCGTTACACTCCCCCGCCCTGAGGGCGGCGGCGATGACCTGGCGAAGGAAGGGGCCGCACAGGCCGGGACCCTCCCCGGTCAAAAGGGCGCCGTCCCCGCCGGCAAGGCCGCTGTTGGAGCGGCGGGAGGGGTCGTAATCGGCCTGGGTCTGGCCCATGGCCTGCCAGAGGTGAGACATTTTGGACCAGGAGCTTTCGGGGGAAAGACCGCTGTCCCGGCAGTCCTCGGTCTGCACAGCCAGCCACACCGGACCCTGTCCGGCGGCCAGGAGGAGCTGTTTTACTTCATGAAAGGCCATGGCTCATTCCTCCATCATATCCAGATAGGTGGCCCGGAGGATGCCCTTTTGGGCCTGGAGCTCCCGGACCACCTCGTCCCCAATGGGCTGGTCGCTTTCAATGACCATCACGGCAAAGCCACCCCGCTTGTCCCGGAACAGGCGCATGGAGGCGATGTTCACCCCACGGCGGGACAGGGCGCCGGTGACCTCGTGGACCTGGCCGGGCCGGTCCTCGTTGCGGATGATGAGGGTGGGCATGTCCCCGGAGAAGGAGGTCTCCAGGCCGTCGATGGCCTGGATGCGGACCCGGCCGCCGCCCAGGGAGGCCCCCTGGAGCTCCAGGCGCTCCCCGGCGCTGCCCTCCAGGCGGAGAAGGGCGGTGTTGGGGTGGGCCCCCTGGATGTGGGTGGCGTCCACGCTCACCGCCAGGCCCGCCTGCTGGGCCAGCTCAAAGGACTGGGGCAGTCGGGGGTCGTCGGGGGCCATGTTCAGGATGCCCGCCACAAGGGCACGGTCGGTGCCGTGGCCCTGGCCGGTGGCGGCGAAGGAGCCGTGGAGCAGGATATGGGCCTTCTTGGGCTGGGACCCCAGCAGGCGCCGGGCGATGCGCCCGATCCGGGCCGCTCCGGCGGTGTGGGAGGAGGAGGGACCGATCATCACCGGCCCCATAATGTCAAATATGGTCATAGGCGCTGCCCTTTCTGTTTCTGACAGTTTCTGCTGCTATGATATCATACCCAAAGAAGAAAGGAAATCTATTTTCTATTCTTCCACACTTTTTCGTGCATTTTTCTCCAGAGTATGTTATACTGTTATCATCCATCTCCAAAAGGGGCGGTTTTGCCGCTTTTTGGGAGGCATGTACAGCAAAAAGGAGGAAACATCTGTGGACGACCCCACGATACCCTTACTTATCATTCTTTCCGTGCTTGTGGTGCTGTTCGCCGGCGCCAGCATCTATCTGGTCATCCGGCTCCGGGCCCTCACCAAGCGGGCCAGCGAGGAGGATATCCGCCAGATGGTGGATATGGGCGAGGAGAAGGGAGCCATCGAGAAGGAGGAGAGGGAGCTCATTGAGAACGTCTTTGAGTTCAATAACTCCACCGCTGCCGACGTGATGATCCACCGCACCGATGTGGTCATGCTGTGGGTGGACGACCCCCAGGAGGAGATCATGGAGACCATCCGGTCCTCGGGTCTCACCCGGTTCCCGGTCTATGAGGAGGACACCGACGACATCATCGGGATCCTGAACACTCGGGAGTACCTGCTCAACGCCCAGGAGGAGAAACCCAAGCCCCTGCGGGAGCTGCTGCGGGAGGCCTACTTTGTGCCCGAGACGGTGCGCTCCGACGTGCTTTTTCGGGATATGCAGAGCCGCAAGACCCACTTTGCCGTGGTGGTGGACGAGTACGGCGGCACCAGCGGGATCATCACCATGGAGGACCTTATTGAGGAGCTGGTGGGCAACATCTACGACGAGTTCGATCCCCAGGATGAGCAGGAGATCGTGCTTTTGGAGGAAAATCTCTGGCGGATCTCGGGGGGCGCGTCCCTGGAGGACATTGCGGAGGCCCTGGAGATGGAGTTCCCCGAGGATGGGGAGGCCGAGACCCTGGGAGGCCTGGTCTTTGCCAAGCTGGACGTGATCCCTGCCGACGGCACCCACCCCACGGTGGAGACCGACGGGCTCCATATCCAGGTGGAGGAACTCTCCGACCGCCGGGTGGAGTGGGCCAAGGTGAGCAAGCTGGAGCCGGCGAAGGAGCCGGAGGAAGAGACAAAATAAAGGACAGCGGACGGGAAAATGCCGTCCGCTGTTTTTTGGTTTGCTCTTGCTCCCAAGGGGCAAATTTAGTATAATATTCCTCGTGCGAAAACAAAAGACGAGGAGAACATACATGGACAATATCATCCATATCCTGGCTGCTGAGCTGGGGCAGCCGGAAAATTATGTAAACAATGTCGTCACGCTTTTGGACGAGGGGAACACCATCCCCTTCATCGCCCGGTACCGCAAGGAGATGCACGGGGCCATGGACGACACGGTGCTCCGGGAGCTGTTTGACCGGCTGAATTACCTCCGGAACCTGGACAAGCGCCGGGAGGAGGTCAAGCGGTCCATCGAGGAGCAGGGCAAGCTGACGGAGGAGCTGTCTGCCGCCATCGACGACGCCTCCACCTTGGCGGAGGTGGAGGACCTGTACCGGCCCTACAAGCAGAAGCGGCGGACCCGGGCCACCGTGGCCCGGGAGAAGGGGCTGGAGCCTTTGGCGGTCCTTCTGTTCGCCCAGGCGCCCGACTGCCCTGACCCCCTGAGGGCGGCGGAAGATTATGTAAACCCAGACTTGGGGGTGGAGACGGTGGAGGAGGCCCTGCAGGGGGCCAGCGACATCGTGGCGGAGACCGTGTCCGACGACGCGGAGCTGCGGAAGCTTCTGCGGGAACTCTACGAACGGAGGGGAGTGCTGGTCTCCCAGGCCAAGGAGGAGGAGCCTGCCGATACGGTCTACCGGCTCTATTACGACTTCCGCACCCCCATGGCCAAGGCCCAGGGACACCAGATCCTCGCCATCAACCGGGGGGAGCGGGAGGAGATCTTGAAGGCGGGGGTGGAGCTGGACCGGGACCAGGCTCTGGACCTGCTCATCCGCCGGGTGGTGAAGCCGGGGACGGCGGCGGAGGGGTTCGTGGGCGCCGCCGTGGAGGACGCCTGGGACCGGCTGATCCAGCCCTCCACCGAGCGGGAGGCCCGGAACGCCCTCACCGAGCGGGCCGACGAGGGGGCCATCAAGATGTTTGGGGACAATTTGAAGCCCCTGCTCATGCAGCCCCCGGTGAAGGGCAAGGTGGCTATGGGGCTGGACCCGGGCTACCGCAACGGGTGCAAGGTGGCGGTGGTGGACCCCACGGGGAAGGTGCTGGACACCGCCGTGGTGTACCCCACCTTCTCGGAGGTCAAGAAGCAGGAGGCCATCGCCGCCCTTGCCAAGCTGGTGAAGAAGCACGGGGTGGA
>CANPNN010000087.1 GCA_947575475.1 uncultured Pseudoflavonifractor sp. | reverse complement strand
GGTCGGTGGTCTGGAGCCGCTCCATCCGCCGCTCCATATTGATGGCCCGTTTGTAGAGCTTATCGTTGCCCATGAAGGCCCACAGCCGCATCTTGTCGGCGGCCTCCTGGAGCTGCTCGATCTTGGCCTGCTCCTTCTCGTACTGCTTCAGCTTCTCCTGGAAGCGGCGCTCCTTCTCCTCCACGTAGAAGCTGTAGTTACCCGAGTAGAGCTCCGCCTTGCCGTCGTGGATCTCCACGCAGCGCTGGACCACCTTGTCCAAAAACCAGCGGTCGTGGGAGATGGCCAGAACGGTGCCCTTGTAGCGGGACAGGTATTCCTCCAGCCACTGGGTGGCGTGGAGGTCCAGGTGGTTGGTGGGCTCGTCCAGGAGTAAAATTTCCGTCTCCCGGAGGATGAGCCGGGCCAGGTTCACCCGGGTCTTCTCCCCGCCGGAAAGTTCCGAAAAAAGCTGGGAGCGCATGGCGGGCGGGATGTCCAGGCCGTTGCAGACCTTGTTGAGGTTCATTTCCGTCTCGTAGCCCCCCTGCCGCTCGTAGAGGGCGGTGAGGGTGTCGTAGCGGGAGAGGGCGGACTTGTCCCCCTCCCCCATCTTTTCCGCCAACTGGGCCATCTCCCGCTCCATGTCCCGGAGATGGTCAAAGGCGGTGTTCAGCACGTCCAGAACGGTGTACTCCGGGGGATAGACGGGGATCTGGGAGATCAGGCCCACCCCCTTGCCGGGGGCGGTGCGGGCCTCCCCCTCATCGGGGAGGAGCTCTCCGGTCAATATTTTGAACAGGGTGGTCTTGCCCGCGCCGTTCCGGCCCAGGAGGCCTACCCGCTCCCCCTGGTCCACCTGGAAGGAGAGGCCGTCTAAAATTTTTCTGCCCACCTCGAATTCGATGGTGAGGTCGGTGACTTGAATGTCTATCATAGGTGTTTCCTCTTGGACGTTGAAATGGATGGGAACTTTCCCGGCCTGCCCGGCCGGGGCCACAGCCCAGCCGTTGGCGGCTTTGCCGCTTACGGATGGGGCGTACTCCTTGCGAGTAACACCGCTTGAAAGCGGTTCTGGACTCCGAACTTTTAAGGGCATTAGACCAGTGGAAATTTATTATTGGGTGCGGTACAACCGTAGAGAGCACCAATCCTGATAGGCTATCCCTTGGTTCGCTCGTCCGTTAGAAGAACCACGCACCAAGCTGTGTAGGATAAAGGCGGTGTTGTTTCAGCGGGCTTTCTCTCTGTGTTCCACAGACGGACGCGCAGGCGCGGGGCAAGAGGGAGCAGGGGCCGAAAAAACGATAGAGCCGCCCCCAGAACACTTGGTCTTGACCTTAGACTTTTCTGGAGAGCGCGAGAGGTCATCTTTTCCTCGGGAAAAGATGGTCTTTCGCATTCACGCAGGTGTAAATTTGCCGTCAACCCCCAGCCAAACGGTACCGCCTGCCGCGCGGTCACTCCTCTGTGGTGATGCTCTTCAAATAGTCCGTGATGGTCTCAAACTCCATGCCCCGGGAGGCCTTTACCAGCACGGTGGTCCCCGGCCGGAGCAGGTCATGGAGGGTCAGCATGGCCCGCTCTTTGGTATCGAAGTGGTAGCACTCGGGGACCCGGGAGGTGACGGCGGAGTCATAGATATTTTTCGCCAGCTCCCCCACGGCGATGAGGCAGTCCACATGGCTGCGGCCCAGGAACTCGCCCACCCCGGCGTGGAGCACCCCCGCCAGAGGGCCAAGTTCAAACATATCGCCAAGGACGGCGATCTTATAGTCCCCTGTATACCCGTCCAGCACCTCGATGGCGGCCCGCATGGATTGGGGGTTGGCGTTATAGCCGTCATCCAGAATGGTGATATTTTCCGCCCTGGGCAGAATGTTCATCCGCATTTTTGTGGGGGCAAAATTGTGGACCCCGGCGGCGATCTCCTCCAGCGTCATGCCGAAATGCTCCCCCACGGCGGCAGCCATGAGGGTGGGATAGATCATGTGGTCCCCCAGGGCGGGGATGTCCATATGGCAGGTCCCCTTTGGGGTGGTCACATCGCAGGAGACCTGGCTTCTCCAATCGCTCTCCAGGTCCCCGGCCCAGTAGTCCAGGCCCGTGTCCCGGCCCACATAGAGGATGGGGCCCGTCCAGCGGGCGTCCCCGTTCTCCCTGGCCTTTCGCAGCAGCGCATCATCCCCGTTAAGGATAGCGATACACCCTGGTTTTGCGTGATTGAAGACCTCCATTTTGGCCTTCATCGTGTTCTCCCGGCAGCCAAAAGCCTCCATGTGCGCATCCCCGATGTTGGTGACGCACACCACGTCGGGCTGGGCGATACCGGAGAGGAAATCCATCTCCCCCGGATGATTGATGCCCAGCTCCACCACGGCGACTTCATGCTCCTTCCCCAGCCGAAGCAGGGTCATGGGAAGGCCGATGTCATTATTCTTGTTGCCCTCGGTCTTGAGAACGGTATATTTCTCGCTCAATACCGCGGCGATCATGTCCTTGGTGGTGGTCTTGCCCACGCTGCCTGTGATGGCTACCACCGGGATATCAAAGCGGTTTTTGTACCACACCGCCAGGTCCCGCAGGGCCCGGTGGGTGGAGTCCACCTTGATATAGAATTTACCCGGCAGATAACTCTCCCGCTCCCGCTGGGTCAGACACCCGGCGGCCCCCGATTCCAGGGCGGCGTTGATATAGGCGTGACCGTCGAACCGCTCTCCGCAAAGGGGCAGGAAGAGGGAGCCGGCGGTGATGGTGCGGCTGTCGGTCTCCACCTGGACGACGGTGGCGTCCAGATCGGTAAAGCCGCCCAGCAGGCGGCCGTTGACCGCCTCCAATATCTCTCGTATGGTCAGGGCTTCCATGGGGGGAGCCTCCTTTCACATTTCGCGCCTTTGGCGCAGGGACAGGTCGATGATCCGCTGGCACAGCCCGGGGTAGTCAAGCCCCGCCGCCGCGGCCTCCTGAGGCATGAGGCTGGTGGGGGTCATGCCGGGAAGGGTGTTGATCTCTAAAAACCAAAACGCTCCATTCTCATCCAGGATAAAGTCCGCCCGGGAGTAGACCGCCAGGCCCAAGGTCCGGTAGACCGCCTCGGCCTGCTCCGCCACGTCAGCGGCCTGCTCCGCCGTGATGGGGGCGGGGCACACCTCCTCCGCCGCGCCGGGCTGGTACTTGTTCTCGTAATCGTAAAAGCCCTCTTTGGGGATGATCTCGATGGTGGGCAGGGCCTTGCCGCCCAACACTCCCACCTGGATCTCCCGGCCCTTCACATAGCGCTCCAGCACACAGCGGCCGCCGTATTTCAGGCCCTCCACCAGGGCGGCATGGAGCTCTTTTTTGTCCCGGGCGATGGACACCCCGATGGAGGAGCCGGAGTCTACCGGCTTCACCACGCAGGGCACCGCTGTCCGGCTGGTGAGGGAGTCCACCTCTTTTTCGGTGTACTCCGCCATGGTCCAGGCCGGGGTCGCCGTTACGTCCCGGACCAGCCGCTTGGTCAGGTCCTTGTCCATGGCGATGGCGGAGCCCAGATACCCCGAGCCTGTGTAGGGGATACCCAGAAGGTCGAAGGCGGCCTGGACCCGGCCATCCTCCCCGCACTGGCCATGGAGGGCCAGGAAGACAATATCCGTCCCCCGGCATAGATCCAACACACCGGGACCGAACTCCCCCTTGCCCTCCCATTTCCGGGCGGCCCTCACCGCCGCCAGGTCGGGGGCGGCCCGGTCCACCGACTGCCAGCCCGCCGGGACGGGGGCGCCGTAAAGCTCCTCCGGGGCAAGGCCGGGGTAGTCCTCCAGGCCGAAGTACATATCCACCAGGGCCACAGAATGCCCCAGTCCCCGCAGGGCCTGTGCTATCTTGGTCCCCGAGGACAAAGACACGTTCCGCTCCGGGGACAGACCCCCGGCCAATACTACGATTTTCAAAGGTGTTCCCTCCATAAAAGGTCATATCACACCAGTTTATGCTTGAGTGTAAATAATACCACAAAACCCGGGAAAAGACAAGTGGGAGCCCCTTGACTTCGTTCCCAGCCCGCAGTGGTGAGTTCCCTCTATTGGGCAGACTGACCCTATGTGATCCGGGAGGACACCGGGCACAGCTTCTCCCTTGTCCCCTACTATTATTAGAGCGATGAGCTGATCCTTCCCATTTTTGAGGGCGAACCCCTGAAGTACCGGACCGGCCCCTCCTTTTCCGCCCAGGAGTGGGACGGCCCGGACAGCATCCCGGACTCCCGCTCGGAGATCACCTTTCTTTCCGGCGAGGAGAGGAAGCAGGTCCTTCGGGAGGAGCTTGACCTTTTCCTGTGTCTCAGAGATAAAAGCTGGCCCTTTGACCGGAAAGCCAAGGTCTGAACCCTGCCCGCCAGAGACTCCTTCTTCAGCTATCCCCAGACCTGTGGCGCTTTTGATCCAATGGGGGACGGCACGGCGGTATTTATCTATTTTTTATAAAAAGCCCTTGCCACCCGTCCCCATTCTGAGTATAATAAATATCGTTGTGTCGTTATGGGCCCCGGAAAAGGCAAAATCATGTTACATGATTGCGAATCCCCCGGCCCGGAGGTAACGAACTATGGTAAAAGCGATCGTGGGCGCCAACTGGGGCGACGAGGGCAAGGGCAAGATCACCGACCTTCTGGCGGAAAAGTCCGACGTGGTCATCCGCTTTCAGGGCGGAGCCAACGCGGGACACACCATCATCTGTGACTATGGCCGGTTCGCCCTGCACCAGCTCCCCTCGGGCGTATTCTTCCCCCACACCACCAATATCATCGGTACCGGAGTGGCCCTGGACATCACCAAATTCCTGAATGAGCTCAACTCTTTGAAGGAGGGCGGGGTCCCCGCTCCCAAGGTCATGGTGGACCAGCGCACCCAGGTGCTCATGCCCTACCACTCCCTTCAGGACGCCTATGAGGAGGAGCGGCTGGCGGGCAAAGCCTTTGGCTCCACCAAGTCGGGCATCGCCCCCTTCTACTCCGACAAATACGCCAAACAGGGCATCCAGCTTTGCGACCTGTGGGACGAAAAGCGGCTCATGACCCGGCTGGAGCAGGTCTGTGAGCTGAAAAATGTGCTGTGGACCCACCTCTACCACAAGGACCCCCTGGACCCCAAGGCCCTCTTCCACGGTCTCATGGCCCAGCGGGAGGCCATTGCCCCCTATGTGGGAGACACGGTCACCTTTATCCACAAAGCCCTGAAGGAGGGCAAGACGGTGCTTCTGGAGGGCCAGCTGGGCTCTATGAAGGACCCGGACCACGGCATCTATCCCTTTGTCACCTCCTCCCACACCTTGGCGGGCTTTGGCGCCGTGGGCGGCGGGGTCCCCGCCGCCGCCATTCAGGACGTGATCTGCGTATCCAAGGCCTATTCCTCCAGTGTGGGCGCTCCCGGCGAGCCTTTTGTCAGCGAGCTGACCGGAGCTGAGGGAGACGAGCTGCGCCGCCGGGGCGGCGACAAGGGCGAGTTCGGCGCCACCACGGGCCGTCCCCGCCGGGTGGGCTGGTATGACGCGGTGGCCAGCCGCTACGGCTGTATGGTCCAAGGGGCCACCGAGGTGGCCCTCACCGCCATCGACTGCCTGGGCTATCTGGATGAGATCAAGGTCTGTGTGGGCTATGACGTGGACGGCAAGGTGACCCGGGACTTTCCCGTATTCTCCCAGCTCTGCAGAGCCAAGCCGGTATATGAGACCCTCCCCGGCTGGAAATGCGACATCCGGGGGATCACCGAGTTTGATCAGCTTCCCAAGGAAGCGCAAGATTATGTAAACTTTATTCAAAAGGAGATCGAGGTCCCCATCAAGATCGTCTCCACCGGTCCGGGCCGGCACGAAATTATTGACCTGCATTAAAAAATAAGGAAGCGCCCCGCGCCCCCCCGGGGGGGGGGGGGTGTGGAGGCGCCCCCCCGTTGTGGGGGACGCCGCC
>CANPNN010000086.1 GCA_947575475.1 uncultured Pseudoflavonifractor sp. | reverse complement strand
GGGGTGATATAGTGGCTGGCGGGATAGATGGGGATGTGCTCCAGCCGGCGGATCACCGCCCCGGTGACCACGTTGATCTCGCTGAGGCGGTCGATCTCGTCCCCGAAGAACTCCACCCGGATGGCGGTGTCCCTCCAGTAGGCGGGCCAGACTTCGATGGTGTCTCCCCGGACCCGGAACATATTCCGCTCCCAGGCGATGTCGTTGCGCTCGTAGCGGTCCTCCACCAGCCGGCGCATCAGCTCCTCCCGCTTCATGGTCTCCCCCACCCGGAGGGTTATCATCATGTGGGCGTAGTCGTCAGGCTCTCCCAGGCCGTAGATACAGGAGACCGAAGATACCACGATCACGTCCCGCCGCTCGATGAGGGAGGCGGTGGCCGAAAGGCGCAGCCGGTCGATCTCGTCGTTCACCGAGGAGTCCTTCTCAATGAAGGTGTCGGTGTGGGGGATATAGGCCTCGGGCTGATAGTAGTCGTAATAGGACACGAAATACTCCACTGCGTTATTGGGGAAAAACTCCTTGAACTCGGCGCAGAGCTGGGCGGCCAGGGTCTTGTTGTGGGCCAGCACCAGGGTGGGCCGCTGAACCTTCTCAATGACCTTGGCCATGGTGAAGGTCTTGCCTGAGCCGGTGACGCCCAGCAGGGTCTGCTCGGAAAGGCCGTTCTCCACCCCCGCCGCCAGGGCCTCGATGGCCTGGGGCTGGTCTCCGCTGGGCTCAAAGGGACTGACTACTTGGAACTCAGGCATGGGATAGCCTCCTCTCGGGCAAATCGTTTTTCCCATTGTATCAAAACATCTGTTCTATTGCAAGGGGTAAGTCGAACAAATTTTCGGTTCTTTCAAAAGGGGTGCTTGCTGTCCCGCATGGACACCATCTCGTCGTCCGCGAAGATCACATGGTCCCTCAGCCTGACTCCCACGGAGGCCAGCACCCCGTTCAACCAGTCCGTGGTGACCCGGTCCTCGTCCGAGGGCGTGGCGATCCCGGACACATGGTTGTGGGCCAGGATGGCCTGGGTGGCGTTGAGGGACAGGGCGGCCTCCACCACGGCCCGGGAGGTGATCTCGGCGGAGTTGACGCTGCCCTCCCCCACCACCCGGACGCCCAGGCTCTTGCCCTTGCCGTCCATGCAGAGCAGGCACACCCGCTCGCTCCTGGCTCCGACGAAGTAGTCCTTCAGCAGAGCCTCCACATCGTCTGATGTCTGGACGATCTCCCCCATACTGGTCCGGGAGGAGAAATACCGCCCCGCCAGCTCCTTTGTCACTTTCAGCAGGGTGACGGTGTGGTCCCCCACCCCCGGTACCTTCTGCAGTTCCTCCGGGGTTGCGTCCAGCACGCCGGAGATGGAGTCGAACCGCTCCATCAGGGCGTGGGCGACAGGGTTGGTATCCCCTCTGGGATTGGCAAAGAAAAGCAACACCTCCAACACCTTATGATCCGGAAAGGAATCCGGGCGGGCTAAAAACTCTCCCTTGAAACGCCGGCGGTGACCGTCATGGATGGACATAAGCGCCTCCCCCTTTCGGGTATTTCTTTCTATTCGGCGCAACATTATACCATTTTTTGTCCTCGCTTACAAGGGCGAGCCAGTTGAAAAACTCTTTTCCTGCCAAAAAGGGAAGCCTCCCGGCAGGAGGCTTCCCTTCCTTCTCTATTGATCCTCTGACTCCTTTATTTTCAGTCCCTCTGTGTCATAGAGGACCCGGGCGTGGTTTTCCCGGAGCAGGGTCCGCTCTGCCCGGTTCCCGGTGGCCGGGTCTATGGCCTCCCGCCAGATCCGGCCCACCCGGTAGACTGCCCCCCTCTCCCGGACGAAGCCCTCCCCCTCGGAACGGATGTGGTATTTGTATCTTTGGGGCCGGTCCGAGCGGATCTCTCCCCGGAGATACTCCCCGTCCACCCACACCAAAAGCTGATAGACTGCCTGGGTCCCATTGTAAAGGCGGTAATCCAAATAGTTGTAATAAATAGAAGTCCCTGTGCCAAAGGGGATCTGGCGGTTGAAGTCGGGGAACAGGTCCAGCCCGTCGTGATGGTGGTGTTCCGTGATGGTCAGGCAGGTATGAAGGGCCATCCAGTGGACAAGGTTGGTGAACTGGCACATCCCGCCCCCTATGCCCCGGTCCGGCTTTCCGGCAGATATGGTCAGCCCCTCCCGGAATCCCCGGGCGGCAGTGGGTCTGCCCACCAAATGCCAGAAGGAGAAGGTCTCCCCCGGATGGAGCAGGACGCCGCTGACCATGGGGGCGGACAGGGCCAGGTTCACCGCCTTGTTTTCCTGCAGTCCCATGTCCACATTTCCCAGCCTGCGGCGGATGAGGGAGCTGTGCTTGGCCACGCAGACGCCCAGGGGCCGGGGATCCTTTTCCCCGGCGAACCGGACTTCGGAGAGAGCGTCTCTCCCCCGTCTCAAGCTCTGCTCCTTCCAGACCGAAAGTCGGTATGCCCAAGGCCCCAGCTGGCAAAATAAGGTCCGCGGCATTGGACCGCCTCCTTTCCATTATCTTCATTTTATCCCCCGTATCTTCTTCCCGCAACAACATTTTGGTTACAAACAGCGGCAAGGACCACTCACCTTTTTGCCCCCCGGAACGTAGAATGGCTTGACGCGGGCAGGAGGGATGGCCCATGGAAGAGCGGGAAGAACTGAAACAGGATCTGGGAATGCTGAACGTCTCGCTGATGTTTCTCCTTCTCATCATCTTTGCCGTCCTTCTCTCCCTGTGGTCGGCTCTGATTCAGCGCCGCCAGCTGGAGCTGGCCTTGGAGGGTGGGGATCCCTCCAAGGTCCCGCCTGTGGAGCCCATCCGGTGTGCCGGGTCCGCCATCACGGTGGGGTGCCTGGGGTTCTTCCTCTGTTTGGCCTTGGATACCCGCAGGCAGGCCCAGGCCGGGGGCACCCCGGCGGCAAAGCGGTCGGCGCAGGTCAATGTGACCGCCTCCCTTCTGGTCCTGCTGGCCGCCATATTGCGGCTGGTGGACCTGCAGACAGTGGAGCAGGAGCAGCAGACCCCCCTGCTGGAGGAAACTACCCTGCCTGACTGACCACGGACAAAGGAGTGAGACAATGGCATATTCTGACCTTGAGATACTGGCCCGCATCATCAAATGCGAGGCGGGCGGCGAAGGGGAAAACGGCATGAAGGCGGTCGCCAGCGTGGTGATGAACCGGGTCAACGTTACATATGGCGAGTACTCCCGGTATAAGACCGTTCGGGAGGTGGTGTTTCAGCCCCGGCAGTTTGTGTGCGCCATGGAGACCGTAGGGGGGGAATACAACGCCCAGAACATCTACAATATGTCCCTGGAGCAGATCCACTGGGACATCGCGGAGTGGGCCATGGCAGGCCACCGGCTGACCAACCTGGGCACCGCTCTCTGGTTCTTCAATCCGTACAGTCCTGAATGCCGTCCCAATTTCCCCACCAAGGTGGGCGTCTTTGCCATCCGCATCGGCGACCACTGTTTCTACAACCCGACAGACGCATATGCGGAGACTTGACCAAACCCATTTTTAGGAGGCTGTGACTATGGCAAGACTTTATCCCAACGGCGCCCCCGCCGTTACCTACAGCGCCGCCGATATGGCGGGCATGACGGCTCAGAACGGCACGGGCATCAATACTCCGCCCGAGCAAAATTTCAACACCCCCGCCATGGCGGGCTCCATGCAGCAGTTTTTGAATGACAATCTGGGGGAATATGTGGTCATTGAGTTCCTCATCGGCACCCAGACCTTGACCCAGAAGGCCGGCGTCCTCTACGCCGTGGGCACCAGCGTGGTGACCCTCTATGAGGAGGTCAGCCAGACCTTTATCACCTGCGACATCTTCTCGGTAAAGTTCGTCACCTTCTTCCTGCCCGGCCACCGGCCCTGGGAGGCCAGCCACCCCCTATTCCCCACCAGCGGGATGCGGGGCGTGGCCGCCATGGACCCCTCCGCATCCGCCGGCGGCGGATGCATAGGCTCAGGCTGCGGATATCCCGGACCCACAGCATAAAGGCGCGGCCCGTTCCAATACAAAAAGCTGCTGCGGACAATGACCCTCCGCAGCAGCTTCTTTTTTACCGGTTTCCCGTTCTCCTGTATAAGCGTGTTTCATGCTCCAGCCTCTTCGCCAGTTCCGGGGTAAATACCCCCGGAAGGACACGCCACCGCCAATTTTTTCCCATGGTCGACGGCTCATTCATCCGCGCCTCGCTACCCAAGCCCAAAAGATCCTGGGCGGTGACTACCGCCAGGTCGGCCACCGAGGCCCAGGCCCCCCGCATAAGGCCCCAGTTGTAGCCCTCCTCCCGGCGGAGCCTCAGATATTCCTCCGCAAAGGACCGGTCGGCCTCGCCGCAGGTCTCCAGCCATCCCATGGCGGTATCGTTGTCATGGGTACCCACATAGACCACACAGTTCCTCTCATAGTTGTGAGGCAGATAATCGCTCTCCTCCCGGCTGTCAAAGGCAAACTGGAGCACCTTCATTCCGGGAAAACCGGAGTCCCGCAGGAGCTGCCGCACCGACTCCGTAAGAAAGCCCAGATCCTCCGCAATGATAGCCTGACGGCCCAGAGCATGTTCCACAGCCCGGAACAGCTTCATGCCCGGGCCGGGCTTCCACACTCCCCGGCGGGCATTCTCGTCCCCAAACGGAATGGCGTAATAGCTTTCAAATCCCCGAAAATGATCAATACGGAGCAGGTCGTAGAATCCCCTCTGGCGGCGGATGCGCTCGATCCACCAGCCGTAGCCTTCCCGCTCCATTGCGTCCCAATCAAACAGAGGGTTGCCCCAGAGCTGGCCATCGGCAGTAAAGGCGTCAGGGGGACAACCGGCCACCTCCACAGGCTTCAGGTCCCCGTCCAATTGGAATAGATGGGGCTTAGACCACACATCGGCAGAGTCCAGAGCTACATAAATCGGCAGATCCCCGATAAAGTGGACCCCTTTGCCGTTGGCATACTCCTTCAGCGCCCGCCACTGGTGAAAAAACAGATATTGAAGCCCTTGATGGAACGCCACTCCCTCCCCCTGTTCCTTCCGGGCCAGGGCCAAAGCGGTCTGATCCCTCCGGCGGAGCGGCTCCGGCCATTCCCACCAGGGTTTTCCTCCGTTTGCATCTTTCAGGGCCATGAAAAGGGCGTAGTCCCGAAGCCAAGTGCCATTCTCCGCCAAAAAGACGGTATAATCCTCCGGCGGGACTTTCAGCAGCCGAGCCACCGCCTTGCGGAGCACCGGGATGCGCCGTTCATGGAGCAGACCGTAGTCGACTCGCTCCGGATCGCTCCCCCAATCCAGACCGGCATACTCCTCCCTCTCCAGAAGTCCCTGCGCTTCCAGCAGGTCCAGATCAATGAGATAGGGATTGCCAGCAAAGGTAGAAAAACACTGGTAGGGAGAATCCCCATAGCTCGTAGGTCCTATCGGAAGGATCTGCCAATAGGTCTGGCCCCCCCGGGCCAGAAAATCTGCAAACTCCCGGGCCGCCTTTCCCATTGTCCCCACGCCGTAGGGGCCGGGCAGGCTTGTCAAATGCATCAATACGCCGCTGGTCCTCAAAAGGCATCCATCCAATCCATGTGTAGATGTTCTTATCTTATCCTACTTTTTCATCCGGCGCAAGCAATTTTTAGGATTGACGTAGCGCAGGAAATATGGTAAACTTTTTAGTTGGAAATGCCTATGCGCTGATATGCTTCAACAGCAAGACGATCTCATTTGTAGCCAGAGGGCCAATAGCCTTCCACCAGGAGACATTTCCCCATCCCGCAAGGTCATACAATTTTATATGCTACTGTGGCTCAGTTGGTAGAGCAGCTGATTCGTAATCAGCAGGTCAGTGGCTGTCCATAAGGGGACATTCCTCCACTCCGCAAATTCAACAATTTTATACGCTACTGTGGCTCAGTTGGTAGAGCAGCTGATTCGTACTCAGCA
>CANPNN010000085.1 GCA_947575475.1 uncultured Pseudoflavonifractor sp. | reverse complement strand
GGTGCGGGAGAAGGTGCCCACGTAGATGACCCGCCCTCCCTCGTCCATCCCCTGCATGGCGGGAATGGGCCGGGAGGCATAGCGGAATTCCGAGTCATAGTCATCCTCCACAAGATACCGTCCCGGTCTTGCATAGGCCCACCGCAGCAGATCTCCCCGCCGCCCCGCCGGGATGGTGATCCCCAGAGGAAACTGGTGGGAGGGGGTCACATAGGCCACGTCCGCCCCGGACTGCTCCAGAGCTTGGACCACAGGTCCCTTTTGGTCCATCACCGCCGGGACCCACGCTCTCCCCAGGTTGTCCAGCAGCCGCCGCAGGGATCCATACCCCGGGTCCTCCAGAGCGAACACCGCCTCCGGCAGCAGCTGCAGCAGGATCCACATGACCCCCTCCAGCCCCGCCGCCAGCACCACCTGCTCCGGGGCGCACTCCACCCCCCGGTACTGGTGAAGAAAGTCCGCCAGCGCGGCCCGGAGGGGCCAGTCCCCCTGGCCCTCCCCCCGCTGGAGAAGCTCCGGGTTCTCATAGACCGCCTCCCGGCTCACCTTGGCCCAGGTGGCAAAGGGAAATACGGAGGTGTCCACCGCCGAGGTGGAAAAGCACTCGTTCAGCCGCTCCCTCCTCCGCTCGGGCGGGGCAGTCCTGGCGGCGGGGGCGGGGATGGCAGCCAGGGAGGGAGCCACCCGGAATCCACTGCGGGGCAAGGACTCCAGGTATCCCTCCGCCGTCAGGAGCCCGTAGGCCCTCTCCACCGTGGTCAGGCTCACCCCCAGATGCCCCGCCAAGGCCCGCTTGGAGGGCAGCCGCTCTCCCTGTTCCAGCTCCCCGGTCCGGATCCGGGCCACGACGAACCGGTAAAGCTGGTCGTACAGCGGCATTCCCTCCTGAAACTCCAAGGTAAACTCGATCATAAGCGCCTCCCGTCTGACCCCTTCCGGCGGAGGAATTTTTTCCTCTTTCAGGGGGTCAGTTTTTCCAATCGTAACAAACCTCTTCCATTCCGTCAACCCCGCCCTTGCAATTTCTCCCTCTATCGGGTATGATTACTTTTGATCGGCAGGAATGCAAAAAGCGAGGGCTCCAGCAGGCCCGCTCCTTTGAGGTGATCTTATGCGGCTGTTTGACTCCCATGCCCATTATTATGACGACGCCTTTGACCCGGACCGGGAGGCGGTCCTTGCCGGACTGCCCGGCAAGGGGGTGGAGGGCGTGGTCTGCCCGGGGTGCGATCTGTGCTCCTCCCGCCAGAGCATGGCTTTGGCGGAGGAGTATCCCTTTCTGTATTTTGCCGCGGGACTTCACCCGGAAAATCTGGAGGGGGCCTCCCTTGCCGACTTGGAGGAGATCAGGAAAATGGCGGCCCATCCCAAGTGTATGGCCATTGGAGAGATCGGGCTGGACTATTACTGGGTCAAGACCCCGGAAGACCGGGCCAACTCCCGGGACTTTTTTGACGCCCAGCTCTCCCTTGCCGAGGAGCTGGACAAGCCCGCCATCGTCCACGACCGGGACGCCCACAGGGATACGGTGGAGCTGGTCAAGGCCCACCCCAAGACCCGGGGGGTATTCCACTGCTGCGCTTTGTCCGCTGAGGATGCGAAAACCGTGTTGGATCTGGGCTGGCACCTGTCTTTTACGGGGAACGTCACCTTCCCCAAGGCCCGGAGGGCTTTGGAGGTCATTGCCATGACCCCCCTGGACCGGCTGATGATCGAGACGGACGCCCCCTATATGGCCCCGGAGCCTTTCCGGGGCCGGCGGTGCGATTCGGGCTACGTGTACCGGGTGGCGGAGACCATCGCCCAGGTGAAAGGCATCTCCACTGAGGAGGCGGCGGAGGCTACCTTTGAGAACGCAGTGCGGTTTTTTGGGCTGGACCCATAAAAGGAGGGCCGAGGGAAAGGTGTTTTTGCCCTTATCCCCGGCGTTATGCCCCCGGCATGGCAGACATTATGCACAAAAATCAGGAGGAAAGATTGAAAAATATCACAATAGACAGGGAGAATAGCAGGTGATATAATTTCTACATAGAAATAAGGACTGTCACTCCTCGGGAGGCATTACCTTGTCGCATTGCTTTGCGTCGGTATGCTCTTGAGGTGTTTTTTTATCCGCTGGGGGTGAGGGGTTGCGGGCGGTAAAAAAGATCAACAATAATTTCGCCCTGTGCCTGGACAGCAACGGGGTGGAGATGATCGCCTATGGCAGGGGCATCGGCTTTGGGCAGTTTCCCTGCGAGGTGGACTTGGAGAAGCTGGACGCCACCTATTACCATGTGGATCCCCAACTCATCTCCATGATCGCCGAGATGGACGACAGGGTGTTCCGCATCGCCCAAGAGGTGATCCGGTATGCCCAGAAGATCTCGGGCAAGCCCATCCCCAGCAACTTCGCCTTCTCCCTCACCGACCACATCCAGTTCGCCATTGAGCGGCAGAGGAAGAATATCCAAGTGAAGATGCCTTTTGCCTACGAGATCGAGAACCTCTATGAGACGGAGTTCCGGATCGGCACATACACCCTCAGGCGGCTGAAGGAGGAATTGAAGGTCTACCTCCCCAAGGAGGAGGCTACGGGCATTGCCCTTCACTTTATCAACAACTACCAGCAGTATACCGCCGAGACCGCCACCACCGAGTTTGAAGAGCTATTGGAGCAGGTGCTGAGGATCCTGGAGGAGAGGCAGGGGCTGACCATCGACCGGGAAAGCTATGACTGCTACCGGTTTTCCATGCATCTGCGGTACTTTATGAAGCGGGCCGGGGAGGCCGCCCTCTATACCGGGGGCGGAGAGGATGAGCTCTATGAGCATATGAAGGCGGACTATCCGGATATTTACGGGACGATGGCCGCCGTACAGGGATATTTGGAGAAGGCCCTGGACATCCACTGCTCCACGGAGGAGCAGCTTTATCTCATGATCCATATCAACCGGCTGTGTGCCAAAGAGGACTGTCACCGCCAGTGAGGCGGGCATAACCTCCCACACGGGACGGGCGTACAGGAATGCTGTGCGCTGTCTTGTTGGGAGGTTTTTTGTTGGTATTTTTTCCGGGGAACGCGCGCTCCGGGGGAGATAAATGATTGTTTTGAGAGGAGAATTTGGAATGGCAAAGAATTATGATGAATTGGCTACCCGTGTGGTGGAACTGGTGGGAGGGAAAAACAATATTTTCGACCTGACCCACTGTGTCACCCGGCTGCGCTTTAATTTGAAAGACCGTGGTCTTGCGGAGATGGAAGAGATCAAGAAGCTCTCCGGCGTCCTTGGGGCCCAATGGTCCGGGGACCAGCTGCAGGTCATCATCGGTCAGGCTGTGGCTGACGTATACGACGCGGTGTGCAAAAAGACGGGATTTGCCAAGCAGTCCGCAGTGGATGAGAATCTGGACGCAGGTGGCTCCAAGGGGCCCGGTGGTGTGAAGGGCGTGGTGAACGCCATCTTCGATGGAATATCCGGCTCCCTGGCCCCCGTGATCCCCGCCCTCATTGGCTGCGGTATGCTGAAGGTCATTCTGATCTTTTTGGATATGCTCCATGTTCCGGCTGACAACGCGACCTATCAGCTGCTGAGCTTTGCCGGTGACGCCGGATTCTATTTCCTGCCCATCCTGATCGGCGCCTTTGCCGCCAAGAAATTTGGGGCCAACATGACCCTGGGCATGGTCATTGGCGGACTGATGATCTATCCCAGCTTTGTTGCTGGGGTTGGGGCTGGCACCGCCTATAACTTCCTGGGAATTCCCGTATATGGAGCCTCCTACACCAGCACGGTCTTCCCCATCATTCTGGCCTGCGCGGTGATGGCCCCCATCGAAAAATTTATCGCCAAGCACTCCCCTGAGATCCTGCGTTCGGTGCTGGAGCCCCTTCTGACCATCATTATCATGATCCCTGTGACCCTGTGCGCCGTGGGACCTGTGGGCTCCTTCCTGGGCCAGTATCTCAGCGCCGGTGTTCTCTGGCTCTACAACGCCATCGGCTTCGTGGGCGTAGCGCTGCTGGCTGCCGTAATGCCCTTTGTGGTCATGACCGGAATGCACGGCGCGTTTGTGCCCTATCTGATGCAGATGCTCACCGCCGAGCCTTACATGGAGCCTATTTTCTTCCCCGCCCTTGTGATCTCCAACATCAACCAGGGCATTGCCGCCCTGGCCGTGGCCGTAAAGACCAAGGACAAGGAGGTGAAGTCCACAGGACTTTCTGTGGGCGTGACTGCCGTGATCGCCGGCGTGACCGAGCCTGCCATGTACGGTATCAACATGAAGTACCGCACCCCCATGTACGGGGCCATGATCGGCTCCGCCGTGGGCGGATGTGTAGCCGGACTGCTCAAAGCAGCCATCCACGCCTTTGCGGGCGCTTCCTCTGTAATCGCGCTGCCTCTGTTTGCCAGTGCGGAGCAGCCCAGTAACCTGCTCTTCATGACGCTGGCTGTGGCTGTTGGCGCTGTGGTCACCTTCGTCGCCACCTGGGTCCTCTATAAGGACGAAAAGAAGTGAGGAGGCCGTTATGGCATTTCAAAAGGATTTCTTATGGGGCGGCGCCACTGCCGCCAACCAGTTTGAGGGGGGCTGGGATCAGGGCGGGAAAGGGCCGAGCTGCTCCGACTTTATGACCAGTGGGACCCACACCTCCCCCCGGCAGATCACGGCGGAGCTTGTGCCCGGCACCTATTACCCCAGCCACACCGCCAGCGATTTTTTCCACCATTATGAGGAAGATATTGCCCTGATGAAAGAGATGGGGTTCAAGGTGTTCCGTATGTCCATCGCATGGACCCGGATCTATCCCACCGGAGTGGAAACGGACCCCAACGAGGAGGGGCTGGCCTTCTATGACCGGGTATTTGACGCCCTTTTGGCTGCCGGCATTCAGCCGCTGGTCACCATCAGCCATTATGAATTGCCGATCCATCTGGTAAGACGGTATAACGGGTGGGCCAGCCATGAGCTCATCGAGCTTTATGAACGGTTTTGCCATACCATTTTTGAGCGGTACAAGGATAAGGTCCGCTACTGGCTGACCTTCAACGAGATCAACTGTGGAATGTTGCCCTTAGGGAACTACACAAGCCTCGGTATCCTCAATGAGGGAACGGAGGATTTCACCCATCAGGTGGATGATCCCGCCCTTCGTTTTCAGGCCCTCCACCATCAGTTTGTGGCTTCGGCCAAGGTGGTAAAATATGCCCATGAGCGATACCCCCAGTTCAAGATGGGGTGTATGATCGCCCTGATGCCCTCCTATGCATACAGCTGCAATCCCAAGGACCAACTGGAGGACCAGTGGAACTGGCAGGAGATGAATTTTTACTGTGGGGATGTGCAGGTCCGTGGGGAGTATCCCCACTATGCCAAACGGCTATGGGAAAAATATGGGGTTTCCCTGAAGCTCCAGCCGGGGGAGCGGGATATATTACGGGAGGGGACGGTGGACTTTTATTCCCTCAGCTATTATCAGACCATCTGCGTCTCCACGGACCCGACCCTGGAAAACACCAGCGGGAATCTGCTGGGAGGCGCAAAAAATCCTTATCTGGAGGCCAGCGATTGGGGCTGGCATATTGACCCAGAGGGGCTGCGTTTTACTCTGAATGAACTCTATGGACGCTACGGAATCCCTTTGATGGTGGTTGAGAATGGTCTGGGGGCCTATGACAAGCTGGAGGACGGAGCTGTCCATGACCCCTATCGGGTGGACTATCTGCGCCGCCACATCGAGGTCATGAAGGCAGCGGTGGAAATCGACGGAGTGGAATTGATGGGTTACACCCCTTGGGGCTGTATCGATCTGGTCAGCGCTTCCACCGGAGAGATGCGGAAGCGGTACGGGTTCATCTATGTGGACCGGGACGATGAGGGCCACGGGACCTTTGAGCGCTACCGGAAGGACAGCTTTTACTGGTACAAAAAGGTCATCGCCTCCAACGGGGAGGACCTGGAAGACTAAAAACAGCGGAGCGGGAATTTCCCGCTCCGCTGTTTTTCATCTTTCACTTATTCGTCCCAGTCGGCGTAGTCGTCGTACTCCGAGGGATACTGGCAGCATTTCAGGCCCAGGGCCTTGCC
>CANPNN010000084.1 GCA_947575475.1 uncultured Pseudoflavonifractor sp. | reverse complement strand
AGATGCCCAGGGTGTTGTCCTCCCGGGCGGCGTAGATCTCGGCCAGAAGGGTCATGTGGGGGATGGACAGCACCTCCACGAACTCCTGAAACAGGGCGCTGGTTCGGGAGTAGGTGTGGGGCTGGAAGGCGCAGATGACCCGCTTGTAGTCCAAGGCCATGGCGGTCTTCAGAAGGGCCTTCACCTCGTTGGGGTGGTGGGCGTAGTCGTCATACACGTCGGCGCCGTTGCATACGCCCTTTTTCTCAAACCGACGACCCGCCCCCCGGAACCCAGAAAGGCCCTTCTCCACCGCGGCAGCGGGGACCCCAAGAGAGATGGTGGCGGCGGCGGCGGCCAGCGCGTCCCGGACGTTGTGCTCCCCGGGGACCTGGAGCTCCGCATGGGCGAAGGTCTCGCCCTTGTAAACGATGTCAAACCGGGGCAGCCCCTTCTCAAAAGTGAGATTTTCGGCGTGGACGTCCCCCTCGGAAAGCCCGAAGGTGAGGATGGGCCGGGTCTCCCCTTTCAGAGTGACCATGGTGTTCTCGTCGTCCCGGTTGGCGATAATAAGTCCCGTCTTCTCCGGCACCAGGTCGGCAAAGGCCCGGAAGGAGTGCTCCACATCCTCCAGGTCTTTGAAAAAGTCCAGATGGTCCGCGTCCACGTTGAGGATGACGGCGATGGTGGGGAAGAAGGAGAGGAAAGAGTTGCAGTACTCACAGCTTTCTAGCACGATGGTGTCCCCATGACCCACCCGGTGGCCCGCTCCCAAAAGAGGCAGGGTGCCGCCGATCATCACCGTGGGGTCCAATCCCGCCGCCATGATGATGTGGGTGCACATGCTGGTGGTGGTGGTCTTCCCGTGGGTGCCCGAGACGCACAGAGCGTTCTTGTAGTGGCGCATGATGGCCCCCCAGGCCTGGGCCCGCTCAAAGACGGGGATGCCCCGGGTGTGGGCGCCGGAGATCTCGGGGTTGTCGTCGTGGGCGGCGGCGGTGCGGATGACCAGCTCCGCCTCCCCCAGGTTTTCGGCCTTCTGCCCGATATAGACCGGGATGCCGATGGACCGGAGGTGATCCACCGTGGCGCTCTGGCGGGAATCGGAGCCGGTGATGACCATGCCCATGCCGTGGAGGACCTCCGCCAGAGGGGCCATGGATACCCCGCCGATGCCCACCAGGTGAGCCCGCCTGCCGGGGATCAGGTAGGATGTAATATCCAAAGTTGCCATACAAAACACAACCTTTTTTCAGTCTTTGAGTTATTATAAAGCAGAGGGAAGAAATTGGCAAGGTAATTCTATACAAAACCTTTGGGAGATATACGAAAGGGGGAGAAAAATGACCTGGAAAGACCTGCCCCTGGGGCCGGCGGCCTGCCTGGAGGCACTGACAAAGGCGGGCTATGCCGCCTACCCCGTGGGGGGCTGTGTCCGGGACCTGCTGCTGGGCCGGGAGCCGGAGGACGTGGACCTGTGCACCTCCGCCCATCCGGAGGAGATCATGGCCCTCTTTCCCAAGGTTGTTCCCACAGGGCTTCTCCACGGCACGGTGACCGTCCCCACGGAGGACGGCAACGTGGAGATCACCACCTTCCGCCGGGAGGGGGGCTACGCCGATTCCCGTCACCCGGACGCGGTCTCCTTTGACGTGGGCCTCCGGGAGGACCTGTCCCGCCGGGACTTTACGGTGAACGCCATGGCCCTGGACCGGGAGGGGGAGGTCATTGACCCCTTCGGCGGCCGGGAGGACCTGAAGAAGCGGCTCATCCGCTGTGTGGGCGAGCCGGATAAACGCTTCTCCGAGGACGCCCTGCGGATGCTCCGGGCGGTCCGCTTTTCCGCCCAACTGGGCTTTGCGCTGGAGGAGAAGACCGCCAGGGCCTTGACCCGCAACGCCTTCCGGGTGGAAAAGGTGTCCCGGGAGCGGATCAAAGCGGAGATGGAGAAGACCCTTCTCTCCCCCCGGCCCCAGAGGATCGGACTCATGGTGGAGGCGGGGCTGCTGGACCACCTCCACCCGTTCCCCCGGGGGCTGGACTATTCCGGTCTGGAGGCCCTGCCCCCCGTGCGGGAGGACCGCTGGCGAGGCTTCTGCGCCCTCACCGGGTTTCCCATTGCTGTCCTCCCCGTGGAGCGGAAGCTCCGCCGTGGGGTGGAGCACCCCGAGGAGGCCATCATCCCCACCCTGGCCCTGAAGCCCCGGGATCTGATGGCCCTTGGCCTGGAGGGTCCGGCCATCAGCGGGGCCCAGAAAAAGCTGGCTTTCCATGTGTTGGAATGCCCGGGGGATAACACAACGGAAAAATTGAGGAAAATGTTAGAGGTGGGGACAGGATGAAGGAACTTGAATGGCTGGAACAGTGGTATGAGAAGACCTGTGATGGAGACTGGGAACACATATATGGAATAAGCATAGATACGTTGGATAACCCGGGTTGGAGGGTCAGAATCGATTTGCGAGAGACCGGATATGAGCATATGAGTATTGATAAAGTAGAGCAGGATCATGGGGAAAATGACTGGCTGGTGTGCCGGATAGAAAATAAGATTTTTGAAGGATCCGGTGACTGCCGTAAGCTTGGGAAGATAATTAGGATTTTTCAAAAGTGTGTTGAGAATTATCGAAGAGAAGGAGCTATATCGTTCAAATTGTAAGCCTCCTTTTATCAATAAATTGTCCCCTGTCCCGTATGTTTTGGCGGGACAGGGGGCGTTTGCTCATAATAGGAAAGCTTTTGACCGTTATCTTTTGTCAACAGGTGCTTCAAACAGACTTTCAATGGACACGCCCAGCACCTGGGCCAGGCCGTAGAGCTCGATGTCAGTAACGGTGCGTCGTTTCTCCTCAATGCGGGAGATAGAGCCCCGGCAGATATAGATGGCCAGTACCTCCAGCTTATCGGACAGCTTTTGCTGGCTTAACCCCCGTTCCATCCGCAGCTGGCGGACCCGGGCTCCGATCATATTCATCTCGCTGCCGTCAATGATGCGTGCCATAAATATTCCCCCCCTTGTCTTGACATAGGACAAACTTAAGGGTATACTACGAATGGAAAAATATTGTCCTGTTAAAGGACAATATTTGAAGTATGCAGGAACATGGGAGGTTATTTATCATGGCAAAGCTTCAACTGAACCCCAACGAGACCATCATCGGCAGTGGGCAGATGTCCCTCTATCTCAAGCAGGGCCTGAGCCGGAAGCCCTTTCAGGGCAACATTTTTGTCACCAACCAGCGGGTGTGCTTCAAGATCAGTATGATGCCCGGCGACCCGGATATGAATTTACCCCTGGGGGAGATCAAGGGATTTTCGGTGAAGAAGACCCTTTTTGTGACCCAGGTGACCATTTATAGCAAGGCGGGGGAGCCCTATCCCCTGACCGGCTTCCCGGCCAAGAAGCTGCAGGGTTGGCTGCGGCAGGTGGGAGTTCAGGAGCTGTAAGGCGCAGATGAAGGAGTCCATACTTATCATTCTGGGAAAAGCGGTGTGTATTCTTGTCGCCCTCTGGCTGGTGTTGGCCGCCCCCACGGGCTGGCTCTACGACCTGTGGGCCGGGGAGGGGACCGAACAGGGCCAGCGGCCCGGCGAAAGCGTCCAAACTCTCCGGCGGCAGGAGGAGATAGAGACCTTCTTTCTGGAGGGTACGCCTGCCACAGTGTCCGGAGGAGAGCTGACAGCCTGCCCTCTGGCCCGGCTGCGGGATGGGAGCCAGGAGGGGATACATCACAAAAACAGCCCCGGAGGAGGAAGCGTGTACCTCTCGGAATACATCACTGCAGACTACCCCCTTTCCCCGTGGGAAAAGCTGATCCAGAAGGCTGTGGGCGGCTTTTATAACCGCTACTACCTGACGGAGCTGGAGGATGACTCCCACCTCTGCGTCTACTTTGACGACTATCTAACGCTGACGGGGACGGACAGCTATCCAACCGGTTATCTCCGCTATACCACCACCGAGGAGCGGCGGATGTTGAGCCGGATGGCGGAGGACTACGGGGTGGACCCGGTCTATGTGCTGGATATGTACCGGCATGGGAAGGTCAACTGGATGCTTGACCTGCTGCTGCGGATGGGGGTCGTGCTGGCTGCTGTCCTCCTTATGGCGGCGCTTCAGGACCTGTGGCGGAAACGGGACAGAAAAGAGATATGAGACAGCAAGGACTGCGGAGACTTCCGCAGTCCTTTTTCATTCATTCTCTGCCGCCTATCCGCATATCCATAACAGGAATGGGGGCGGTTTGATGGAGCGGCGGCGAAAAAAAGAGGGTTTCCTGGAGCGTACCGCCCAGGTCTTTGACATTCCCGGCGAGGCGGCGGGGCTGCCCCGGGTGGAGCTGACCGGACGGCATGAGGTCCGCATGACCAACCACCGGGGCATCCTGGCCTACGGCCAGTCGGAGATCATCGTCAGCGGCGGTAAGCTCATCGCCAAGATAAAGGGGGAGGGCCTGGAGCTGCGGGCCATGACCGGCGAGGAGCTGCTGATCACCGGGACGGTGCTGAGCGTGGAATTGGAGTGAGGTGAGGACATGGCGGCGAGCCAGATCGTCAATCTGCTGCGGGGGAGCGTCCGGCTGGAGGTGACCGGAGCTTTTCCCGAGCGGTTTTTGAACCTGTGCGCCCAGCGGGGAGCGGCCTTCTGGGCCGTGGAGTGGCCCGACAGCCACACCCTCCGCCTGACGGTGGCCTGGAAGGACCGGAAGGGGTTGGAGGACCTGGGGGTCCGGACGGGCTGCACCGTCACAGAGCGGAAAAAGTCCGGGATGCCCCCCTTCCTCCTGCGGTTCCAAAAACGGTATGCCTTTCTGGCGGGGCTTACCCTGGCCATCCTGGCGGTCTGTATCCTGAACCGCTTTGTGCTGGTCATCGACGTGGAGGGCAACGACCGGGTGCCCACCCAGGCCATCCTGACGCAGCTTTACCGCCAGGGACTCCGCCCGGGGGTCTACGGCCCCTCCCTGGCGGTAAAGGACCTCTCCAACGAGGCCCTCCTGCAGCTGGAGGACCTGTCTTGGATGGCGATCAATCTCCACGGCATCCGGGCCCAGGTGGTGGTCCGGGAGCGGGTCCTCAAGCCGGAGATCGTGGATGAGACCGTCCTGGGGGATATCGTGGCCGAGGCCCCGGGCATCGTCACCCATATCGAGGCCTGGTCGGGGGACGCGGCGGTAGAGGAGGGGGCCACCGTGCTCCCCGGCGATGTGCTTATCCGGGGCTCTATCCGCATGGACCCGCCCCAGTGGAGTGAAAATCCGGTCCAGTGGATGCCCGTCCGGGCCATGGGCCAGGTGGAGGGCCGCACCTGGCGGACCCTCACCGCCTCCATCCCCCTGACCGCGGAGGTAAAGACCTACACCGGGGAGGAGGAGCGCCGCTGGTCGGTAACGATTTTGGGCCAGAGACGGGATTTTTTGCAAAACAGTGGAATTACCCTGGACAGATATGATAAAATAAGCAATACATGGAGCCTGACCCTCCCCGGCGGCACGGCGTTGCCCTTCTCCCTGTGCAGGGAGACCTACCGGGGCTATGAGACGGCGGCTCTGCCCCTGAACAGCGCCGCCGCCCAAACCATGCTGGAGAAGCGGTTGCTGGAAAAGCTGGAGGAGCTTTTGGGAGAGACGGGCCGGGAGGTGAGCCACAGCTTTTCCGCCGGAGAGCGGGACGGGCTGCTGGTGGTGACCCTCACTGCGGAATGTGAGGAGGAGCTGGGCCGGTTCCTCCCCGCCGCCCCGTGAACCGTGGGCCGGACACAATGCGGCGGGGCTTGCTCCGCCGGTACAGGCAAAATACCGTAGGGGCCGCTGCCCTCAGCGGCCAGCCCAAAGATAACCTGCACAAAGGAGAACACGACCATGATAGAGCAAACCATTTCCATCGAGCGTCTGGAGGAGGCGGTGAACCTCTTCGGCTCCATGGACGAGAATGTAAAGATCATCGAGCGGGAGCTGGGGGTCACGGTGGTGAGCCGGGACGGCCGGCTCAAGGTGAACGGGGAGGACGGGGAGAAGGTCATCTATGCCGTCAAGGCCCTGGAGGGCCTTCTCAAGATTATCGGCCGGGGGGAGACCATCACCGAACAGAATGTGCGCGATATCCTGAACCTGGTGAAGACGGGCAACGAGGACAAGATCGG